>JAUPVA010000096.1 GCA_030917245.1 Patescibacteria group bacterium | reverse complement strand
TGGAATGCGAGGTTCTCGAGCAATATCGACTTACCGGTACCGGTTTGTCCGATGATGTAGGTGTGACGACGACGGTCATTTGTACTCAGTCGAATTGGCTTCTTCGTTCCGCGGAATTCGTTGTAGCCGAGCAGGAACCCTTCTTCCATGACAGCAGTCGGTCCATCAACTTGCTTGCTCATTTGCCGCTGCACTTGGCTGGTAGGAATACTCTTCTGGTCAGGTAAATGAAACAACGTTGATAGCTCGACGGTATTCAAGATATTTGAGTTAACACTCTGCGGAAAGAACCGAAATATATAAGAGGTGACAAGCTCTTCAATGTTCCTCGTCAACGTAAACTTAAAGCCGTTATATGATGGTGAATCGTACAACGCGAATGCCGAGATAATGTTTTTCAGTAACGTTTGTGAGCGTGTTGCCGTGTTAGAACTTACAACGACTCGAATCAAAGTTTCGTATCCGGGGTATCGCGTTTTCTCTTCAATTGTCTCTACCTTGGCACGCTCTAAGTTTGTCAGCTGCCTGTCCTCAGGCTTCTCCTGACCATCACCGCTCTCAGGTGGTTTCCAGAGCGCCCCCATGATATCTTTGGTAGAACCAAGTGCCGCGAGACCAGTTTTCTTACCTTTATTCTTCGTAATCGCATCAGCCTCTGCAACCGACTTCTTTGTCCAGCCATCCCGTGCCGGTCGTAGGAGAATCTGAATTCCAATTCCGTCTTCTCTTCCAGCCGCGCTGAGTGCATTCAATAGCGCCCTTGAAGCATCTCGCTTCGACTCTTGATAGGTTGCTATTGGGTAGATAAAGTCTTTCTTCAACGTAAACTCACCGCCAATTGTTCCGCTCATCTTACCGACTTCCGAGAATACCGTATGATCTTCAACTTCTTCTAGGCGAGCTGAGGGGTACGCGGCTGCAATTGCCTGTCGAACCACATCAACAAGCACCACGGGCACGACCGTGTAGTAAAATACTAGCCCTTCCCTGGCGACGAGTTCGAAAGATAGATGTCGCTGACCATACATCTTACTCTTAAAGCCCTTTACTGCCGTTGAAGCAATGATGTTATACATGACTTCTGCCTGGCTTAAGACTTCTTCGGTAACATCACGCTCATCGCGACCACCTGTTTCTAAGTCATCGCTCGAAGGAGGAAGATGAATAACCATCGGTACCATCTTGAGTCCACGCTCGTAGTTCTTCGCCTCACGAAGCGTCTTGCGGTACTGAAAGAATATGACAACTCCCGCAAACAACGCGATTGCCGCGATGGTGAAGATACCGATAAACGCGCCTAGCACCCTTTTATTCCCCTATTAAAGTTATTCTGTTGAAGTGCCAAGACTTTTGCCGTAGCGCTTCTTCAAGTAATCAGCCTGTAAACGCCCCACCTGCTTTTCGCGAGCAGCCGGATCATCATGGGTCTGGGAGATAATTTGCTTTGCTTTATCAACCCATTCTTTCTCAATCAGATCATCGTCTGCCGCAACAGACGGCAAATCATCGGCCACCGTACCCTGCGCCGTATCATCTGGGACTGGTATAGGAGTTGGTAACGTTGCCGCACCGGGCTGGGCGGCTATTGCCGCTTGGGCCTGGGCGGATTGTTCAGCAGCCCGCTCTGGCGAAGCATGCTGCCCTCGCTCTGGTGCAGGCAACGGAATCTCTGGGTTCGATTCAGGGGTAGGATAACTCGGTAATGACTCTGGCGAACGAGCAGATTCGGGCGTATTTAATTCCGGCGAAGAAAACTTGGGTTCCATATCTAGAAGTATACCACGAGGAGCGTGAGCAATATGATGCTCTGAAGTATATTTCTGTGAGGATTGTACTGAGACACGAACCTAGATTTGCCGCGTCGATGATTCACCTCTGAAAATAATAAGCGATATTAGTGTGATGAACGTCGCGACACATACAGCAATGCAACGCCTAAAAAGACGAGTATCAGCAGCATCTCGTAAAAGCCAAACGAACCAATTGACAGCATTGCAAGTGTCATAATTGGCCCCAGTGCTACTACCGATGAGTAATAGTAGGCCTTGCGCAAGCTCAGCTTCCTTGGCGGACGCTTACTAGCAAAGCGGCTCCCTACCACTTGAACCATATGAGACCCTACCCAAATCATTTCTGTAATTGCACCCAAAATAACGATATATAACAAAAAAAAGACGGCCAACAGTCCCAAAGGACCAACCGTCGATGGATTCGTCGTCTGCAACATAATAATAAGTATAATTCCGGCCAATACCGTACTTGTTGCGATGACTTTCCCTAACATATTCCCCACTATAGCATTCATTAGTCGATCGACTATTCTGTTGGTAACAGGTAGCCGAAGTATAAAAGATTCAAGAGAGCCTGAGCGACCAGCCATATGTCCAGACAGGCACTGTCCGCTCTAAAAAGTAAATAGTAAGCGCGTGTGTCATGAACAGCCGATCGCTCGAGGCAACTGACCGCTCCAGCAAGTGCTAGAGCATCCGGGTGTTGTATGAGAATGTTCCACGTATACGCTGAGTGTGGTCACTGCTACCGGTTTGGACCCGTAGTAACAAGGATTAACTCAGCGCATAGGTACTTATTCCTATACGTCGCTCAACGTTGTATTCAATAGAATACGCGGAGCATCGATAGCATCAATGTAAAAGCAGCTGATAGATATAAGGTGCGTGAGTCACAGAGTGACCCAGGTAATCTGTCGGGCCGCCAATTGGCGCTATCGACTGTCCGTTCGAGAAAGCGGATGACTGCATGGAGATCGCGGTCAGTTGTCGAGTGTTTGAATTGTTAAGGTGTTTTTTTGTTGTGGTGGCTTTTTTTGTTTTTCTAAAAGCTTGTATTCAATGTAGCATAAGCATCGTAATCAGTCAATACGTTTGATGTGTTCAATGCAGGTTATATTTACAATATTATTACGTGACCCCCGATGGTACTTTCTATGATGATTTTTTAGCAACAGTAATTATTGTGTATGGCACGTTTTTTTGGCCTGCAAATAAAAGAATTTGCACGTCGAATGGTGCGCGTTATGGATACGAAACGCATATACTTCACAGCCGTATTACGGCAGGCGTACAAAAATATCTGTTCGACTTATCTACAATCCGCAGCCTGATGATTCATAATTCCAAAACCTAGATTCAAAACTTAGACGCCTACTGTAGCCGAGCCGTGAACTTGAAATCCAACAATTCCTCATGACTGATCTTTTTGCTGCAATGTACCTACGGCTAACAAATCCCGGCATTAACGAATAGTACTCCCCATACCTAACTACGCCTGTGCCCTGTTCTTGTTATGAGTCTATAGGCGTTTATAGGCGGCTGGTAATCGTTGCCGTGGTACACATAATTCTGCGATTCATCCCACATCAGAACCACTATGTGCAATTCCCTCTTTTGCAGATAACTTCACCTTCCTCCTATGATGTCGTATAGGCTCGCGTACGTGCGACTCCGCCGGCAGTGTTCAGCATTTGCCGCAAACGCTACATATAGTGTTCAGAAAAATGCGATAAAAAATACATAAAATTGCTGAAAAAAGTCATTGACATTAGCATTTTCACGTCATATTATAGGGGTAGCTTCTGAGCAAAAAAAGTGTACAGAAGCGAAAAACGAACAAAAACAAAAATCGAACAAAAAACTCCACAAAAAACGAAAACGACCGTTCCTCGCAGGCGGTCGTTTTTTCGATTTAGAGGCAAGTAATATGTCTAAAAATAAAAACACCCGATCGTCATGATCGGGAGCTTTTATTGGTGGAGCTGGCGGGCATCGCACCCGCGTCCAAATGGTAACCTACTACTCGTCTACAAGTTTAGTCTCGTTCGATTGCTTAACCGCATCGTCATCTAAGAACGAAACGAAGATGATGACGCTGCGGAACACAGAAAAGATTCGGTTGCACATGCTGTAATTCCATGCGCTCCCTAGCCGTCTGATATAACACATCCAAACCACCTAGAAGGCGTCGGTGAGGACATGGCCCTAGGTTATTAAGCTAGAACTGTCGCACGTGTCTGAGGCACCATGGCAGAAGCCAAAGATGCTACAGAAGCACGTACTTTGCTAACAAAAGTTGCAATTAAAATACAGTTACGTCTGTGGTCGACTTGCAAAGTAGTCTGTTAATGTCCATCTGTCGAAAGCTAATGTCAGCCCCAACTCTTTAAACTGTAGCATTATTTACAGTGATATTCAAGTATGCTACCGTAAGCGTAATGAGTAACGCCGGGCGGGTTTCTAAGGTGTTGACGGCAGCTCCAATTGGCTACGATGGAGTAATAGTTGAAGTCGAATGCGACATGAAAGCCGGGTTACCGTCGTTACAAATTGTTGGCATGGGGTCAAAGGCCATAGATGAAGCTCGCGAACGAGTCAGGAGCGCTATTACGAATTCCCTACTCGACTTCCCAGCCAAGAAATTTGTTATTAACTTGGCTCCTGCCGAATTACCGAAAGACGGTAGCCATTATGACGTCGCTATTGCGATTGCAATCTTAGCTGCCAGTGGCCAGCTGAGACCTCAGGAGATAGCCGGTGCTCTGTTTGCGGGAGAACTTAGTCTTGATGGCCATCTTCGGCCAGTAAAGGGCGTTATATCTCTCGCCGAGGTTGCGCGCGACAGCGGCAATGCTACCCTTTATATTCCTATGGCTAACGTTTCCCAGGCGGAGCTGGTGAATGGAGTAAACATTGTCCCGGTCAAATCTCTCCAAGAGCTCTTTCTGCACCTTAAAAAAGAGGCCACCATACCAACGCATACTGCCTCTGTAGTCTCACCTGCTGACCTAACGGTTCAGACCGATAGCCCCACTCTCGATGACGTCATAGGACAGGAGAACGCCAAAAGGGCGTTAGTGATTGCGGCTGCTGGACACCACAACCTTCTTCTAACGGGATCCCCGGGAGCTGGCAAAACAATGATGGCTCGGCTACTTCCCTCGCTGTTGCCGCCGCTGTCGCCGGCTGAACGCATAGCCGTGACCAAACTTGAAAGCCTCGGAGGCGAAGATGTCAGCCGAGTAGCGAATACTCGACCGTTCCGTGCACCACATCATACATCGAGTCGCGTCTCGCTCATAGGCGGCGGTAATCCCCCTCGGCCAGGCGACATAAGTCTCGCCCATCAGGGCGTGTTGTTCTTGGACGAAATACCGGAATACCCGCGAGCGACATTGGAAGCCCTTCGTCAACCGCTTGAAGACCGCCAAGTATCAATAAGCCGTGCGAACGGACATGCTACCTACCCTGCAAATTTCATGCTCGTCGCAACAATGAACCCTTGCCCTTGTGGGTATTATGGCGACGACCGAAAAGAGTGCAGCTGTACCACAACGCAGATATTGAAGTATCAACAGCGTCTCAGCGGGCCCCTCCTCGACCGCATCGACCTCGTCGTTGCAGTTGGAAGAACGCCAAATGACATTCTCGCTCGACATCATCGTAGTGATAATTTACAACATTGTACAACGCAGAAAACTATTGTTCAGGCTCTGGAAACACAACGTACCAGATACGCGAGTAGCCGAAATGACAACACGTTTAATAGCGATTTGTCTTCAAGTGACATAAAGCGGATGTTTACGATTTCAAATGACGTTCACCTTCTGCTCACACAGGCAGCTGACCGGCTCGGATTGTCCGCACGGAGTTACTTTAAAATTTTAAAAGTGGCACGCACTATTGCCGACTTAGCTCAGGCAGATGATATATCACCAGCGCACGTGGCCGAGGCACTTCAGTACCGACTGCCGAGTGCATAATTTTAACACCCTACCAACCCCTTGAATTCTCGAGGTGATGTATGGTAGTATAGACAGCGAGTTAAACGCTCGGTAAAAACGTGACCAAACCTAAGGGAGAATAATCAAATAGCCAATCAACAAATACGGATCAACGAAGCAATTCGCGCATCAGAGTTACGCGTCATCGGGCCAAGCGGGGAACAACTCGGTATCCTCCCCCGAAACGAAGCACTGAGGCTCGCAGAAGAAGCCGGCGTCGATCTAGTTGAAATCTCCCCGGGTGCAAATCCGCCTGTTGCAAAAATCGTCGACTGGGGTAAATACCAGTATCAGAAGATGAAGGAGCAACAGAAAAGCCGCGCTAAGAGCAAGCAAAGCGAGCTAAAGCAAATGCGGTTCGGCCTGAAAATCGGCCAAGGCGACCTTGACATCAAACTTCGAAAGATTCGGTCTTTCCTTGCAGATGGACATAAGGTACGTATCTCGATTTTCTACCGCGGACGCGAGAACGCCCATAAGGAACTCGGCTACGTCATGATCGATAGGATTGTTGCGCTTCTCGAAGACGACGCTATCGTCGAACAGCAGCCAACCATGGCCGGTCGCAACCTGAGTATTACAGTAAGGAGTAAATAACGTGCCTAAACTCAAGACACATAAAGGCACCGCCAAGCGAGTCAAGTTGACCGCCAGCGGTAAGATCACCCGCCTGCGAGCTTCGGGTGGACACTTGCTTGCCAAGAAATCAAAAAGCCGCAAACGAGCCATCAACACTACCGGTGTCGTCACTGGCAAAATGGCCAAGAACGTTAAACGATCGTTAGGAGTCTAATACTATGCGAGTAAAACGAGGCGTCCCAGCACGCGCTAAGCACAAAAAGATTCTCAAAGCCGCCAAAGGCATGCAGCACAACCGCACCCGAAGCTTCCGTCTTGCGAAGCAAGGTGTAATTCGTGCACTAACCTACGCATACCGTGACCGCCGCAACCGCAAACGCGACCTGCGCTCTCTTTGGATTACGCGTATTAACGCCGCAGCCCGCGAAAACGGCACGACATACGGCCAGTTGATTAACGGATTGAAGCGAACCGGCATTGAGCTAGACCGCAAGGTACTCAGCGAAATCGCCGTAAGCGACTCGAAGGCTTTCACCGCTGTCGTCAAAAGCATTAAGTAAAAACCTTCTATTTTACTTACCTAATACTCCTCGGAATTCCGAGGAGTATTAGATTGCGTTACGTATTTACGCATCCTGCCGTATCTCATAGGGGGCAATACCATTTAGATTCACTCCAAAAAAATAATTGGAGGGGCGAACCCCTCCAATTATTATGTGCAGCCCAGCGGTAAGCCGGGTTCTGTCGTGGATGGCCATCTATCTAGTACGCCCGTTGCCGGACACATCAAGCGGTTATCGAGTCTGCGGACGGACCGTCCTTATATGCAAACTCTCCTTGCAGCAGGCGGGGTTTACCTCCTCCATACGTCAC
>JAUPVA010000095.1 GCA_030917245.1 Patescibacteria group bacterium | reverse complement strand
TTTGTGGGGACGACTATTTGTCACCTTGGTTTTCCCGTGGAAACAATTTACGCAAATCATGTCTATATATTGTCATACAGCTATAAAAAATACTAGTGGAAAACATAAGTGGAAACGGGGATAACCTGGTGCTGAGGTTACCTCGATAAGAAAATCGCCGCTTATGTTAAGCGGCGATCGGAAAATATTTTCGATGAAAGGGGAGTAAAAAGGGATTACTTTTTACTAGTCGAGTACTTTTTTCGGGCTTCGTCCCAGGTTTCGTTGAATTCGAAGCCAAGGTTGAACTGCTCGAGTTTCGACTGTTTTGCTGGTTTGTGGGTGAGTTCAGAATTACTCATGTATTCATATTAGCATAAGCAGTAATATTTGTCAATAGAACATACTATGTAGCCGTATATCATGAACGGTATATACATCTGTTAATGCGGCCTTTTTGACACGTGGATAACTCACGAGTAGCTGTGGGAAAAAAGTAGAGGGCATAGGCAGAGCAGGGGGTCCGGCTAGAGGAAGTTATCAAATAGTCAACCCAGCAAAAAACCGACCCTATGGTCGGCATTATGCTTGGTGGGCGATAGAGGATTCGAACCTCTCACCTCTTCAACGTCAATGAAGCGCTCTAGCCAAATGAGCTAATCACCCTCGATCAGACTTATATAATTCTATCAAACAGGGGCGGGGGTTGCAATATTAAGGGGTAAGGTACTAGAATAATAGTGAATGACGACGCGGAGTAACCGACCGCCGAGTTCAGCCTTATAGCGATCGAGTTCGGGCGAATGAACGCGGTAACAGTAAAAGCCAAGGTGGAACCTCCTGCTCGCAGGACCGAGGCACGCCAGAAGAATGTATCTTCGTGCGGCGTGTTTTTATTTTTTTTACGAGAGGGGCCAATAAATGAGTCAAACAAGAACATTCGCGATTGTCTGCGCCGTCGTTATAACCATTGTTGGTGTACTAGCTACTAATGCACTGTTTCGTTTTACCACAACCAATCAAGCGACTATACTTGGAGCCTATTCAAATAATAATTTGAATGTAGATAAGTCTGATACTGATATAGACGGGGGTGCTGGTCCAGCAAACTGTAGAGAAATCCCGATAAATATCTATGTTGGTTGGCCTTTTACGGCAGCTGAACGGTATGTTGACTGCGACGGCGAAGACGAATTAACTACAATATACCCGTTGGGGATAGGTGTGAATAGTATGGGCGCCGTGGCATTTGGCTTTATGTCGTATGTCATTATCAATTTAAGAAAGAAGGCATAATTATGAACGACGACCAATTACATGCAATGCGCCACAGCTTGGCTCATATTACTGCGACGGCGGTGAAGCGCTTGTGGCCAGATGCGAAATTCGGGATTGGGCCAGTAGTCGAGAATGGGTTTTACTACGACATTGACCTTGGCGACACAAAGATTTCGGAATCTGATTTTAAGAAAATTGAGAAAGAGATGCGCCGGGTTGTTAACCAAGACCAGCCTTTTGAACACTCAACCAAGCAAATTGACGAAGCCATTGCTTGGGCGCTCGAAACGAATCAGCCTTACAAGTCTGAATTATTGAATGACCTGAAACGGAGCGGCACCACCGTTGCGCACGATTTAGATGCGGACGAAATGGGAACGATTACTGATGGTGATGCGGCTATGGAACAGGTTGGATTTTACACGAACGGTGACTTTACTGACCTTTGTCGCGGGCCTCATGTTGAATCGACCGGCAAGGTAGGGGCGTTTAAACTTATGCGCGTGGCCGGTGCCTACTGGCGCGGGAACGAAAAAAACCCGCAGATGCAACGACTTTACGGGGTGGCATTTGCGACTCAGGAAGAACTAGACGCACACCTCAACATGCTTGAGCAGGCGAAAGCTCGTGACCATCGTAAGCTTGGCAAAGAGCTCGATTTGTATACGACCTCACCGTTGGTCGGCATTGGGCTACCTATGTTTACGCCGAGAGGTACGGTACTACGTGAGGTATTGTCGCGCTACAGTAACCAGCTTCGCGAACAAGCCGGTTTTGAAAAAGTCTGGATTCCACACATTACCAAGCACGAATTGTACGAGACTTCTGGCCACTGGGAGAAGTTAGGCGACGAGCTATTTCTTGTCACGAGCCAGGAGTCGAATGATAAGTTTGTTATGAAGCCAATGAACTGCCCGCATCATACTCAGATCTATGCTAGTCAACCTCGTAGTTACCGCGACATGCCAGTGCGCTACCTAGAGACGACAACTATTTACAGAGACGAGAAGACTGGTGAGCTGGGCGGGCTGAACCGTGTACGTTCAGCTACTCAAGACGATAGTCACGTATTCGCAAGGCCTGATCAAATCGAGGATGAAGTCAACGGACTGCTAGCTTCGGCACAAGAGCTGTATGCGAGTGTGGGACTAGAATTGCGCGTTCGGCTGAGTTACCGCGACGATTCCGATGCGTACTTAGGCGAACCAGAACTATGGCAGTCTGCCCAAGCTCAACTTAAATCAGCTGTCGAAAATAATGCGCTGGAATATTTCGAGCAAAACGGTGAGGCGGCGTTTTATGGACCAAAAATCGACTTTATGGCAACTGACGCGATTGGCCGTGAACACCAAGTGGCGACTGTGCAGCTGGATTTTGTGCAACCGCAGCGATTTGGGCTTCAGTACACTGACGCCGAAGGCGGCTTCCAGGCGCCTGTGATGATTCACTGTGCATTGCTCGGGAGCATCGAGCGGTTCCTGAGCGTGTTTATCGAACATACCGCTGGCTGGTTTCCGCTATGGGCGGCTCCAGAGCAAGTCCGTATTTTGACCATTAACGACACGGTACTAGATTATGTCGAGCAAATTAAGGCAATTCTTGCCGAAACCGTATTAATGCAACCAGTTAAATATAACGAGCTACGTTACAGCTGCGATGACCGTAACGAGAGTCTCGGGAAGAAAATTCGCGAAGCAACAGGAATGAAAATTCCAGTCCAGCTAATTGTCGGTCCAAAAGACAAAGAGGCTGGCACTGTAAGTATTCGAACCCAAGGCGGGGAAGAGACGATTAGACTTGACCAGTTGGCTGAGTATTTGAAGACTGCATGAGACGACCGACGATAGCTATCGACATCGACGAGGTATTAGCAGATTATGCTGCTGAGTTTGTAGTGATGAGCAACAAGCTGTGGCAAACAAATTTTACTGCCGATGACTACCATGAAGATTGGCTGACCCTCTGGGGCGTTGATCTTGATGAAGCGGTCGCACGGGGTCAAGTCATGCTTGAAGACCGTATGCACGAGCGCCTGAAGCACGACGCTGCGGCAGTTGACGTACTTACTACACTGGCGCGCGACTATAACTTAATTGTGTTGACCGCCCGCAATCTTGCGACGAAGGATTTAACGCTGCAGTGGTTACAGCGTCATTACCCGATGATTTCACCGGAGAGCGTGAACTTTGCCGGTATTTGGGATAACCCAAAACCTGATGCCGTGACGCAGACGAAAGGATCGGTCGCCAAGCAACTTGGCGTTGAATATATTATCGACGATCAGTTAAAACACTGTTTAGCGGCACACGAGCATGGTATCAAGTCGCTCTTATTTGGGGAGTATCGCTGGAATCAGGCTGATGACTTGCCCGAAGGTATTACAAGAGTGCCTAACTGGCATGCGGTCGAGGAGTTCTTTTTGCGTGAAGCCAAACAATAACTTTCGCGATTCGGTTCAGGCGCTTATGGCTGAGGTGCCGTATGGTCACGTGACGACTTATGGTGATCTAGCAGCGCTAGCCGGACAGGCAAATGCGAGTCGGATAGTAGGCGGCATCGCTCACTATGGAGACCCGCAGCTGCCGTGGCATCGGCTGGTTAATCGGTTCGGCGGATTGGCGGCTGGTTTTCATGGGGGACGCGAGGCGCAGGCTGAGCTTCTGAAATCAGAAGGGATAGACTGCACGAATTACATTGTTGTAAACTTTCAGGAAATAAGATGGCGACCAGATTACCACTCATAGCAATCGTCGGACCTACCGCCAGCGGAAAGACGTCATTGGCACTCAGCGTAGCCGAGCGCTACAACGGCGAAATAATCTGTGCCGACTCGCGGACGATCTACAGAGGAATGGATATTGGGACAGCGAAGCCTTCGCCGGCTGAGCAAAAACGTGTACGCCACTGGGGTCTAGATTTGGTTGAGCCTGGTGAGCACTATAGCGCGGCAGAATTTCAGCAGTATGCCATGCGAACAATTGACGATATTCGTAAGCGCGGTAAGCTGCCGCTGCTGGTTGGAGGTACGGGACTGTATGTCGACGCCGTGTTATATGATTATACCTTCGGACCGAAGGCGAGTGATTCAGGACGTCGTGTGCTTGAACAACAGACAGTAGAGCAGTTGTATGAGTATTGCGTCAATAACAACATTACATTGCCCGAAAACTTGCGGAATAAGCGTCATCTCATTCGAGCGATTGAACGTCAAAGCGTAAGCGGTATCGGTAAATCGAACCTTCAGGATGATTCGTTCATAGTAGGAATAGCAACACCCATGAAGGTACTGCGAACACGAATCCTACAGCGGTCCGAACACATCTTTGCCGATGATGTTGAAAAGGAAGCGACTATGTTGGGCAAAAAATATGGCTGGGATTCAGAAGCGATGACCGGTAATATTTATCCTTTACTGAAGTTGTATCTGGAAGGAACTCTGAGTCATGAAGAAATTAGAGACAAATTTGCAACACTTGATTATCGCTTAGCGAAGCGCCAAATGACCTGGCTGCGACGTAATCCAGACATCATGTGGGTAGGCTTAACAGAGGCGGAATCCTACATACAATCGTTACTCGCGGCTGAGTAACATCTATGCTACACTATCGTTAGGAAAGTTATTCGGTAGAAATAATATGATCGACGCACTATTTGGATCTAAGACTCGCATTAAACTGCTGCACCTGTTTTTGAACAACCCAGGCAAGTCTTTTTATGTACGTGAAATCACCCGGCTTATCGACGAACAAATTAACTCGGTACGGCGCGAGCTGGCAAACATGATGAATGTCGGAATTATTAAAAGTGATACTGCCGATAACAAGCTGTACTACGAAGTAGATCAGCGATTCGAGCATTATGTGCCACTTAGGGCTATTTTTGGCGACGACAAAGACGCTGCTAAGTCTGCAGTAGAAGCCCCGAAGCAGTCGACGTTGGACTGGCAGTCACGATTAGACGAGCTGGGTGGCGTGAAGCTGGCTATTATGGCTGGAGTGTTTGTTCCGGGCAGTGCCAGCAAAGTCGATTTACTACTCGTTGGCAATCCAGCTCCTGTAAAAACCAAAACGTTCGTTAAGACCCTCGAAAAGAAAGAAGGTCGGGAACTCAACTACAGCGTACTAAGTTACGATGAGTTCTATTACCGACTCTCAATTCGTGATAAATTTATTACAGAGCTATTAAGTAGCAAGCACGTCGTCCTCCGGGATAGCGAGCAAATTCTAGCCAAACACAGCAAGTAGGAGACGTATGTTCGATATCGAATACAAGGGTGGCAACACGGTTGTCATTGCAACCAAGAAATCTAAACTTATCACCGACCCTAAGCAGTCGCTTATTGGGCTTAAAGACATTGATCCCAAGGGTATGCTGTCGCTTGCGACCGAGCCACGCTTTGAAGTGGCATCTAATGATGCAATATTATTGATCGAAGGCCCTGGTGAATATGAAGTTGGGGATTTTTCTGTTCGTGGAGTGGCCGCGCAGCGCCACATCGATTCCGAAGGATTCGGTTCAACGATGTACCGAGTGGAAGTCGGAGAGGTGAGAATTGCCATACTGGGTAATATCGATCCAAAGCTTAGTGAAGATCAACTAGAGGCACTCGGCGTTGTTGATATGCTTATACTGCCGATTGGGGGCGGTGGCTACACCTTGGATGCGACCTCTGCAGCACAACTGGTGCGGAAGATTGATGCCAAGGTTATCATTCCTGTTCATTATGCCGACAGCGCGCTTACATACGAAGTGCCGCAGGAGGAATTTGACGTGTTTCATAAAGAACTCGGCGGAGAAGTCGAAGTAACCGATAAGTTGAAGGTCAAATCGGTAAGTTCGTTGCCGTCGGTACTGACGGTTTACAAGATTACTCGCTCGTAGGAGTGCAGTGTACAAAAAACCTCCGCTGTAGCGGAGGTTTTTTTATTGATGCCAGTAATAAATTACTTGGCAGCTTCGGTAACGACTGGTTGCAAGAGACCCTTTTTCTTAAGGGTACGGATTGCTTGAGTCGAAAGGGTCATGGTGACCTTCTGGCCGTCTACCATGAACGTTTTCTTCTGCAGGTTAGGCTTGAAGACACGCTTGGTGCGGCGCAAAGAGAAGCTCACGTTGTGGCCGAATTGTTTACCTTTACCGGTCAGTTCGCAGCGGGCTGCCATGTCTTTGCTCCTTAAAGTTATTTTACAAACTTGTCTGATTGTAACGGTTTTTACCGTGTACGTCAAGGGGTAGGAGTAGGGTATAATAGGCCGCATGGAACTAAATCTCGCCTATATCGTCATTGTGTTGATTGTTATCTTGTTTTCAATGACATTGCACGAAGCAATGCACGGATTTGTAGCATTTTGGCTTGGTGACGACACCGCCGAGAGAGAAGGGCGCCTAACTCTAAACCCGATTAAACATATTGACCCATTTCTGACTATTTTGCTACCGGTTCTGTTGGCGGTAATAGGCGCACCGATTTTTGGTGGAGCGAAGCCAGTTCCATTTAACCCTGCGCGGCTGAAGTATGACGAATGGGGCGCCGCACTGGTGGCGCTTGCCGGGCCGTTGACCAATCTAGTCATTGCCTTCCTGTTATTTGCCAGTTTTGCGCTGTTTAGAGTCGACCAGAGTAGCCTGGCAGGATTATTTTTGATTACTGGCGTGATGGTAAACCTAGGATTCTTTGTATTTAATATGATTCCGATTCCACCCTTGGACGGTTCGCGTGTCATTTATGCCTTAGCTCCCGAATTCATTCGTCGAGGAATGGAAACGATTGAGCGATATGGGCTGATTTTTATCTTCGCTGTCGTCATGCTGGCGAGCCCCCTTATTGGACGCTTTATTTTTGCAGCGACGAGCGGCATTGTTGCAGCGTTTAGTCGACTGTTTGGGATGTAGTATTATTGAGGGATGAACCCTAATACAAACAACGACACTCAACCACCATCCATGCCGCCAGTTGATCCGCAGCAGCAACAGCCGGCTATATTGGCATCAAAGCGAGTTATTCAGCCACTTTCGGATAATATCGTCATTGAACCTGCACCGGTACCGATTCGGCATGCCCCTGAACCAGTAGTACTTCCGCCGCAGACAGAGCCGAACAGTGTTAATCCCTCTATCGCGGCTCACCCTCAACCGAACTCGGCGCCCTATACAGGCGCGCCGATTTCTACCTCACCGGCTAATACGGAGCAGAATGGGATGGGCGCACTAGGCATCGGAGTCACGGCGATTGGCATACTGTATGTCATTGGAGGAGTCCTGAGCGTATTGTCTGGCTTGGCGACGTTGCTCACGATGAACCCATCAGCGATCGTGACCATCCTTCTTGGCGCCCTGTATGTTTACATTGGGAGCGGCCTTATAAAACGTAACGAGACAGCTCGCTTTTGGGCGCTGGTACTTGCTTGGATTGCAGTAGTCGCATCAATTGGAACATTGGTATTGGGCATACTTACGTTCGCATCATTTATAAAGCAGTTCGAGGCCATAGTGGTATATGTTTTGGCTGTATATATTCTCTCAATCTCGTATCAGATAGCGTGCATCGTTATTCTAACAAGGAGCCAAGTTAAGCGTGGCTTTAAGTACGCCTAAGTAGGGGCGTAGCAGAGCAGGGTGCAAGCGTGCACAGCACTGCTTTGATGAAATTACAATATGGACGGGTGGACGAATGCCGTTTCGGCGCGGTATACTAAAAGTAGTCCTATTGATGTCATTCAGAGGACGTGGCGTATATGATTTCCTAACGTCATCTGATAGGGAAGCCAACATTCTGCGGAACTCCGGTTCTGCTCTGAGGCCTCCCACCTTGCATCTACGCGGGGATATATCAAGCGCCACGTCCTCTGGTTGAGATCAGAGGACGCTTTTGTATCGGGATGTGGCGCAGTTGGTAGCGCGCACCGCTGGGGGTGGTGAGGTCGCTGGTTCAAGTCCAGTCATCCCGACCATAAGCATAAGGTATAATCATATTTGATGAAGCAGCTCATTTCCGTCCGCGCTATTATTCGCGAGAATAACAAAACCCTTTTATTAAAGCGCGCCGCTGGTCGTCAATCAATCTTAGGTAAATTTGAGCTACCGGGGGGCAAAATTGGTTACGGGGAGCAGCCCGAAGATGCGCTTCGGCGATATTTAAAAGACGATGCCGACTTGTTGGCTCAGTCAGCTCAGTTATTCGATGTACTAACCTATATCGATCACGATGATCGCGACATACAGTACACCTTTATTTTGTATTTGGTCAGCTTGGGGCAGAGTGGGAGCAAAATAAAAGTCAGCGAGAAGTATGATGAATATGCATGGAGGAGACTGGGGGATATTCCGCAAGATCAATTGACGGAGTCGGCTAAACTACTACTCGGAATATCACAGCAGCAAGTAACAACCGTTGAAAAAAACGTTCCTATTGAAAATCCAATCGAAGGCATTGGAATTGATGATACTTCCCACGTTATTATTTATTCCGACGGAGGTTCAAGAGGCAATCCTGGTCCGAGCGCCAGTGGATTTGTGGTGATGAATCGCCAACAGGATGTTATTCATCAGGGCGGTATGTATCTCGGTATTACGACGAATAATCAGGCAGAATATCATGGTGTTCGGCTCGGCCTCGAAAAAGCGCTTGAAATAGGGGCAAAGACGATTGATTTTAGGATTGATAGTCTACTGGTGGTTAATCAGTTGAACGGCATTTATACGATTAAAAACCGTGAACTTTGGCCCATTAATGAGCGCATAAAGGAGCTGGCTGAGCAGTTCGATAAAGTATCGTTTAGTCATGTTAAGCGGGAGTTTAACCAACTAGCAGACGGGATGGTTAATAAAATACTGAACGCTCACGAGCAAGAGAGTAAGGTATAATATATGAGCAGCTCGGCAGATGGCCGCTGGTAGCTAAGGCTACGAGAGGAAAGTCCGGGCAGCGTAGGACAGGGCGGTCGCTAACGGCGACCGGGCGAGAGCCTAGGGAAAGTGCCACAGAAACGAAACCGCCAACTTGTTGGTAAGGGTGAAACGAGCAGTGTAAGAGACTGCAGCGACATACGGTGACGTATGGAGGAGGTAA
>JAUPVA010000094.1 GCA_030917245.1 Patescibacteria group bacterium | reverse complement strand
CTACAGAAGATAAGCGCTACATTGAACTCCGCAAGCATTGGAAGGGAAATTTGGCACTCAATACATATATGCGCATATTTGTTCTGCAGGCAGTATTGGTGACAGTAACTTCGGTGGCTCTTGTCTATATCGGTGTATCGAGTACAGCTCAAATGTCTATTCTTGGGTACGTGGGAGCAGCTGTATGGACTGTCGGGTTTTTATTCGAGGCAATTGGAGACAAGCAGTTGAAGCATCATTTACAGAAGGCTGATCAAAGAGGGAGGCTGTTGAAAACTGGGCTACGACGTTTGACCCGGCATCCGAGCTATTTTGGAGAATCAGTCATGTGGTGGGGCATATTTATTGTTGCGTTATCAGCTTCTTATGGCTGGGTAGCGATCATTACTCCAGTAATTATCACCTATTTACTCCTGTTTGTATCAGGCGTGCCACTTGCCGAAGAATCAATGCGCAAAAAACCCGGATGGCATGAATACCAGCGCCGTACCAGCGTGTTCTTTCCACTTCCTCCCAAGGAGTAAGTGATAAAAGTCATTCATTTTCTAAGCATTAGCGTGTATGATGAATGCAAGGAGAAAATATGGCTAAAACAACAACGAATAAATCATCATATAAGACGGCCTGGTATGCACTTGCATTGAGCCGAATTCTACTTGGATTCGTCTTCTTGTGGGCATTTCTGGATAAGACCTTTGGACTTGGTTTTGCAACTGCTGCAGACAAGGCGTGGGTTGCGGGTGGATCGCCAACGACCGGATTCTTGAAGATGGGTGTTAACCCTGAAAGCCCATTTGCAGGCTTCTTCAATAATCTTGCAGGCAGCGGCATCATCGACACATTGTTCATGGTCGGCTTGTTAGGAATTGGTCTCGCTTTGACTCTTGGCATCGGCCTACGAATTGCAGCGGTCGCTGGTACTGCACTGATGCTTATGATGTGGGCGGCTTTATTGCCACTCGAAAACAACCCAATTGTCGACGATCACATTGTGTACGCGGCTGTACTATGGGTAGTAGCTGCTGGCCGACGTGAGTTCAGCCTAGTCAACTGGTGGACAAGTCTGCCTGCTGTCAAAAACAGCAAGTGGCTCTGGTAACTAATTCATCAATTTAGTAAAATAGGGGCACAAGCGCTCCTATTTTACTTTTGAAGCAAAGTGGGATGAGCGGTTATCAACCGCGAAGCTCCCGGAAGAAATCTATATTGAGAGTAGAACCGGGCGAAAATCGGCGCGTTACGACCGAACAACTAAGCGCTAAGAATCCTTTCTTAGAAACCGGATGGTACCTCCCGAAAAATGGGATCCGGTGTCGAAGAAGGGATTTTTATTTTATTTAAAAAGGAGGAATTTCAGTGAAGTTCAAATCTGGCACGAGGCGGCGAGCGCTCGAATACGAGAAAGACTGGGTGCAGCGGTGGAAACAAGATAATACTTTTGAGAAGTCTGTCGAAAATCGCTCGAAAGATAATTCATATGTATTTTATGACGGTCCTCCGTTCATTAGCGGGGTGCCACATCACGGAACGCTGTTAAGTTCTATCGTCAAAGACGCAATTCCACGCTACCAAACCATGAAAGGCAAACGCGTCGAGCGTGTATGGGGCTGGGACGCTCATGGATTGCCGGCAGAGCGCTATACTGAGAAAAAGCTCAACATACACTCTCGCCAGGAAGTGCTTGATTACGGACTCGAAAAGTATATCGTGGCAACCCGCGCTAACATGCTAGAAACTTCCAGTGCCTGGGAGGATGTCATTGATCGTATTGGTCGTTGGGTAGAGTTCAAGGGCGCTTACAAGACGATGGACAAAGACTACATGGAGTCTATCTGGTGGGCCTTCAAGACGTTGTACGAAAAGGGCAAAATCTACGAAGGCGAAAAGGTACTTATGTACTGTACGCTCGATGGTACGCCGCTGAGTAAAGCCGAAGTTACCATGGATGCTGGCGCCTACCAAGATATTACGGACCCGAGCGTATTTGTAAAATTCAAGCTCGATGACGGGCGCACGCTCCTTGCATGGACCACTACTCCTTGGACACTACCTGCCAATACGGCGCTCGCGGTCAATAAAGATGTCACCTATGTCGAAGTAGAAGTCGACGGCGATCGCATGGTGGTTGCAAAAGATTTAGCAAGTAAGGTATTTACCGACGAAAAGCATCAACCGTTGCCGTATGAAGCACTACGAGAACTTTCTGGCGCGGAACTTGTTGGGCTCGAATATCGTCCACTTTTTGATAACCGAGGAGAGAATGCCCATAAAGTGTGGCATGCCGACTACGTTGAAACCGAAGCCGGAACAGGAATCGTGCACCTGGCGCCAACGTACGGTGAAGAAGACTTCGTGCTCGCCAAAAAAGAAGGGTTCCCGGCCATACATGTTATCGACCAGAATGGGTTCTTTACCGAAGGTGACTGGGAAGGTCAAAACGTCTGGGAGATTAACAAGCAAATCGCTAAAGACCTAAAAGAACGGGGTGTCGTTTGGAAGATTGACTACATTCGCCACAGTTACCCGCACTGTCACCGTTGTGGTACCAAGCTAATGTATCGAGCACACCCGAGCTGGTTTATGGATATTGATGGCCAGCGTCAGAAGATGCTCGAAAAAAACGAGCCAATCAACTGGTTTCCGAGTCACGTAAAGCACGGTCGTTTCGCAAAAACCGTCGACCAGGCACCTGACTGGAATATCTCTCGTGATCGTTTTTGGGCTACTGCCATGCCGGTTTGGAAGGGAATTGACGAGACGGGGGCTGAACTCACCCGTGTAGTCGGGAGCTACGAGGAACTTGAGGAGCTGTCGGGTATACGATTAGATGATTACCACCGCCCATGGGTTGATGACATCACCTTCGATATTGACGGAGTGACATACAAGCGTATCGACAAGGTAATGGACAGCTGGTTTGAAGCGGGCAGTATGCCCTTTGCACAGTTTCACTATCCGTTCGAGAACAAAGATAAGTTTGAAGCAAACTTTCCTGGTGATTTCATTGTGGAATACATCGGTCAGGTGCGTGCCTGGTTTTACTACATGCACGCCATGAGCGTGGCTCTTTTCGGCGAGAACTCCTTTAAGAATGTGATTGTTACGGGCAACGTCGCCGGTAACGATGGTCGCAAAATGAGCAAGAGCTACGGTAACTATACCGACCCTAACGAGCTGATGGATAAGTTTTCTGCCGACAGTCTCCGTTTCTTATTGCTATCGAGCCCCCTCTTGAATGGCGAGGACTTTGCGCTGCAAGATAAAGAGGTGGGTGACGTAGCGCGCAAGCTCGGTATGATTTGGAACATGTATGACTTCTTCACGATGTATGCCGACGTAGATGGATGGGAATTTAACGGTGACTTGTCCGACCCGTCAGCCGATGCCATTAACCCGCTTGATATCTGGATTATTAGTCGACTGCATCAGCTTATTGAGGAGGTGGAGCAGAATATGGACCGTTACGATATACCAAACGCCATGAATCCAATTCTGCCATTCCTCGACGACGCTTCAAACTGGTTCGTACGACGTTCGCGTCGACGTTTCTGGAAGAGCGAAGATGACGGCGACAAGCAAATGGCATACCGAACCCTTCATTACGTATTAGTTCGCCTGGCCTATGTGTTAGCACCGTTCACACCATTCCTGGCAGAAGAACTGTATCAGAACCTCACGGGTGATAGCGAATCGATTCATCTCAAGGACTGGCTGCCGGCCGGTCACATTAATCAGCTTGTGGCAGGCGAAATGGATACAGTTCGAGACTACGTAAACCAAGGCCTGAGTCTCCGTGCCAAAGCGGGTCTAAAAGTACGACAGCCACTAGCGAGCGTAACAGTGCCTGTGGTTGGTGAGTTCGTTGATTTTGAATCAATCCTGAAGGATGAATTGAACGTAAAGTCCGTTATTACAGGTGGTCCAGTAGCAATCGATGAAGCAATCACTCCTGCGTTAAAGCGGGAAGGAATCATGCGTGAGGTAATTCGCCACGTTCAGTCTGCCCGTAAAGCGGCTGGATTGAACGTTGATGATCGCATCGTCTTGTCGCTTAGTTCTGAAGACACTGATCTCGTTGACGCAATTAACGAGCATGAGAATGTCATCATGGACGAAACGCTTACTGTGCGAATGGAAGAGCACGACTTACAGTTTTCTCAATCGGCGAAGGTTGAGGGGAGCGAGCTAGTCGTCTCACTCGAAAAAGCCTAGTATACTCGTAGTATGAGTAGTCAAAGCCGCACTTATATCGGTATTGTTCCTAGCTTCGATGAGGGGAACAATATTCCTGCTGGCGGAGATGTGCATCGTGTTTATTTACGACACGAGTATATGGATATGATTGCGCGCGCCGGGGCGACGCCGATCATCATCCATCCTTCGATGGGTATCGACACTATTACCGACCTTTGCGCGGGTGTCGTCATTTCGGGCGGAGAAGACATAGAACCGCATTTTTACGGTGCCACACCTATACCGAGTACTCGCTTCAACGAACCGAAGCATCGTTTTACATGGGAACTAGAGCTCATCGAGGCTTGTGATAGTGCCGGCTTACCAATCCTTGGCATATGTTATGGAATGCAGCGGTTAAATGTCCACTACGGCGGCACTTTGGTTCAGGACATCCCGACACACTGGCCAGACAATATTGGACACGATAAGACAGAACATGAAATTACGTTCAGCGAAGACTTCCTCGGCATGAACGGCACTCATGTCGTTGCTTCTCGGCACCATCAAGCTATTGACCGTCTGGCAGATGAATTCAGCGTTGTAGCTACCGCACCTGATGCTGTTGTTGAAGCGGTAAAGGGCTATGGCCATTTTGGCATGCAGTGGCATCCAGAGTCAGATACGACCGGTATTCATGTGTACGAAGCTTTTGTAAATCATTGCCGCAGCATATAAAACTGAGAATAAGCTGAAAATTCTATTGTGCTTACGCATAATGCGGAGTATAACTGAAGTAATATCTCGGGTTGAAACAAACACAATTGAACACGACATGAGGTACGCCCTTTTTCTACAAGACAGGAAGGAGATGAGGGCGATGAGTGTGACTGCACTGGACGTCTCCATCAAGCAGGACAACGCCGCTACCGAGGAGGTCATCATGTTCACCCTTGAGACACCGGTCGAAGCCATCGACCTGGTGTTCGAGGCGCTGGACCTCGACCCCCGTACCGCACCGTCGCGGCTCGATGGCAACACCGTCATGCCGCTCGTCAGCATCCTGCGCCGCGGCTACGGCTGCTGCGACAGCTGCCTGCCGACGTCGCTTCTGGCGATGGAGACGATGGCTCGGCTGGACCCGGCGTTCACCGTCGGCCTGGGTGTGTTCATCGACGTGCTGTGGGAGCTGCGTCAGGAAATCGACGACGAGTTCGACGACTGAAGCACAGTCAGCACCACAGCAAGCTTCTCCACCCTGTCTCTGCCCGCCAAGAGGGGATCGCCAGCGCCGTATGAGGCCGCAGGCGGTCCCCTGCATCATGTCAAATACTTTTTTGCTTTCAATTATCGGAAAACTATACCTTTCTCACTAACAGACGTATACTACACACATATGAAAATAGCCGTCATCGCCGCACATGGTCGCTCAGGACAGGCGTTTGTTCGTGAAGCATTAGCTGCCGGGCATCACGTTCGCGCAGGCATACGCGGTCCTAGTCCGTTCAAGTCAAACAATAAACTTCAGACTATAGAATGTGATGCGACGAATATCGAAGAGGTGACTCGACTGATTGATCGCTGCGATGCCGTAGTTAGCCTAATAGGTCACGTCAAAGGTTCGAAGAGTGACGTGCAAACCACTGCGACCAATACGATTGTGCGGGCCATGCAAGTTGCCGGTATTCGACGATTCGTGAGCTTAACGGGTGTCGGAGTGTGGGTTCCCGGCGATCGTTTTAAATCATTCATCGATATTTCAAACTGGCTCGCTGCTCGCGTTGGGGTGAAGCGATTCGATGATGGTATAGAACACGCTCGTGTGCTCCGTGCTAGTCCGCTGGACTGGACGGTGCTTCGGGTGGCGCTATTGACCGATGGACAGCCGGGAAAGTTTTCGCTTAAGACAAACGGACTAGTAAAGATTCCCACGCCGCGAAGAGAAGTTAGTCGGGCTATTTTGCGGGTCCTCGAGCGGAATGAATTCGTAAAAGAATCACCAGTGATCACTCGTCGCTAAGTAAAGTTCATCGAGCGCAGGGGATTGACGTTTAATAATGATTATGCTATTATAGAAGTATAAACGGAACAACATAAACATGTCATTATTTCATCACCAACAAATTGTGTTTCAACCAATCGATCCTCTGGCAGATGGCCTGGGAGACGACATTGCGGCCGAACAATCCGAGCCCGAACATTTTGAACTCACAGAACAACTCGATGGTCGCCTAGCAGATAAATGGGATGCCATACTGAGTGAAGATTAAACTATACATAGTATAGTAGTTCGCGTATTATAATTGTATGAAACGATTTATTCTTGACACACGCGAACCACACGAATATGCCCAAAGCCACGTTACTGGCGCCGTAAACACGCCGCCAGCCGACTATATGGGTGGAGAATTGCCAGCAGCATTAAAGAGTGCGCAGCCCGACGATGAAATAATTGTTTATTGCCGTAGCGGTATGCGTTCTAACACGGTTAGCCAAATTCTACGCGCCCAAGGCTTCACTAACATTGTGAATGGAGTCAACGAGCATCATGTTGCAAAGCTCATCGGGGGCTCTGAGTGATTGAACTAACCGATGAACAGTTCGACCAACTCATTTCTCGAGCAATGGATGAATTGCCGCAGGAGTACATACGCGGGTTGCATAACGTCGCCATAGTCATGGCAGACGAGCCAACCGAAGTGCAGCGCGAGAAGCTGAATTTACGCAACGATACGCTACTACTTGGACTCTACGAAGGAGTACCCCGTACCATGCGAACGGGCAACGAATCGGGCCTACTGCCAGACAAAATAACGCTCTTCAAGTACCCAATTCTCGCCACCGTCAATAATGACGCAGGTTTATTTGAACAGATTAAGCGCACGCTTTGGCACGAGATAGCGCATTACTACGGCCTCGATCATGGCCGGATTGATGAACTAGAGCAGCGACAATCTTAACGAATATTTCGAAGGTAGAAAAGCCTCTCGAGTGTAATTTGCTACACTAAGTAGCATGAATGTGACAAAAGCAATTATTCCGGTAGCTGGATGGGGAACTCGTCGGCTGCCAATTACGAAAACAATTGAAAAATGCATGCTTCCCATTGGTAACCGGCCGCTGGTGGATTACGTAGTGCAAGACTGCCTGAAGGCTGGTATTACCGAACTGATTTTTGTTGTTGGTGAAGACAGTACGCAGCTTGAAGAGTTTTACCGCAGCAACATCAAGCTAAACGACTACCTGCGTCGAAACGGTAAAGAAGATAAGCTACCTTTGGTAGCACCACTCGAGGGCGTAAAGCTCCACTTCATTACTCAGCCCAGCTATGGCAAGTACGGAACGGCTGTGCCTATTGCGCTAGCAGCCGATTATATCAATGAAGGAGAGTCCGCAGTGGTACTAATGGGCGATGACTTTATATGGAACCCAGACGGGTCAAGTGAGGTCGCGCGATTGCTGAGCGCAACACCAGAAGGTTCCTGCGGCTTATTGGCGGCACAAGTTCCCCTAGAGTCGGTGGGTAAGTATGGTGTAATCGACCTCGATGACGAAGGTAATTATGTCAGCATTATTGATCAGCCGCAGCCCGAGAAAGCGCCGAGTAACCTGATTAATATCTCGAAGTATCTATTGACGAAAGACGTTATTGGTCGGGCGGCCAATCTGTTGCCTGCGCATAACGGAGAGTATCAGCTACCTGACGCAATTAACGCCTATGTGTCGGAAGGCGGCATGGTGAGGGTCGTTGCCGCACAAGGAGAATACCTCGATGGCGGCTCGGTAGAAGGTTGGCTGCACGCCAACAACGTGGTACTCAATAACGAGCCGTAGCGTAAAATATCAGAAATCGCACCGCACACGAGAGCAAGCCTTGAATCAAGAGGCTGTATCTGTTAAAATGGACTGAGTTCAAATAATAAATGTGAAGGAAATCATGAAAGCAGTCGTGAAAGTCGGTGGCAAGCAATATATTGTCAGCGAAAAAGAGACCCTCCTGGTGGACCGCCTCCCGGATGGAACCAAAGAGCTCACACTCGACGCATTGATGGTTATCGACGGTGACAAGTCTACTGTCGGAACCCCATTAGTCAAAGGTGTAGCCGTGAAAGCCAACGTTATTGAAGACGAAGTAAAGGGCGACAAGCTCCGAATCATTCGTTACAAGGCAAAAAAGCGCGTTCACAAAGAAACCGGACACCGCCAGAAGTACAGCCGCATTCAGGTTGCTTCAATCGGCAAGTAAGCCGTTTCAGCCACTCTTCAACAGGTCACGCATAGTGGCCTGTTGTTTATTTTTCATGCATTCTAAGTTACAGTTAAGCATAACGATTACATAGGCAAGGAGTGCAATATGGAACCGACTGAACGCGAAGATTCATCAACGTATCAAAGCCGACAAGTGTCTGGTGAATCGCAATTGGATCGGCCTGTTGAACCAGTACGGCAGCCAGAATCGCCGAAGAAAAAAAGCAAGGCGACGGTAGTGTTGGTGGTACTACTATTGCTGGCCTTAGCAGGAGCAGGGGTTTTTGGTTGGCTGT
>JAUPVA010000010.1 GCA_030917245.1 Patescibacteria group bacterium | reverse complement strand
TAACAGAGATGAATGCCCAACAAATCCGAAACGCCTATTTAGATTTCTATAAACAACGCGGTCATGCCGTAGTAAAGCGTGCCCCGTTAATTTTAGAAGATGACCCAACGACATTGTTTACCGGGAGCGGAATGCAACCAATGATTCCGTATCTGTTGGGACAATCTCACCCTGAGGGCAACCGAATCGTCGACAGCCAGACTTGCTTGCGTGCACAGGACATAGAAGACATTGGCGACAATCGTCACACGACGTTCTTCGAAATGATTGGTAACTGGAGCATGGGCGATTACTTTAAGAAAGAGCAGATTGAATGGATGTTTGAGTTCCTAACTGAGGTCGTTGGGCTCGACGCATCGAAACTCTACGTGACTTGCTTTATTGGCGCGCCAGAATACGGCATCCCTAAAGACACCGAAGCAGCAGAGATCTGGAAGCCGTTATTCGAGTCAAAAGGACTCTCGACCATCGAAGCTGATATGGGCTCAGAAGAAGAGGGCTACGCCCGTGGGATGAAGCCAGGCGAGCGAATTTTTTACTACGACGGCAGTAAAAACTGGTGGAGCCGCAACGGTGCCCCAGAGAGCACCCCGATTGGTGACCCCTGCGGTCCTGACAGCGAGATGTTTTATGATTTTGGCACGCCTCACGACACAAGCTATGGCGAGTATTGTCATCCCAACTGTGACTGCGGCCGCTTTATGGAAATTGGCAATAACGTATTTATGGCCTATCGAAAAACGGGCGACGGTCAGTTCGAAGAATTGGAACAGAAGAATATTGACCACGGCTCTGGACTCGAGCGTATTGCAGCAGCCAAGCTCAATGACCCGGATGTGTTCAGAATAAGTCTTATGTGGCCTATAATCGAAAAACTCCAAAGTCTGAGTGGCAAAAAATACGAATCTCACACAGATGCAATGCGAGTCATTGCCGACCATCTTCGAGCCGCAACATTCCTGGCAGTAGACGGTTGCGTGCCGAGCAACAAAGAACAAGGCTACGTCATGCGGCGGTTACTACGCCGTGCAATTCGGTTTGCCTTTGAATTAGGTATCGAACAAAATTTCTTCGAAGAGATTGTTCCAGTCATCGCAGACTTGTACCATGATGATTTTCCAGAAGTAGCCGCTCGTCGTGACGAAGTGATCGGGATACTGGTCAAAGAAGAAAAAGTATTCCGCCAGACACTCCGCAAAGGTCTGAAAGAAATGGCAAAGTTCGCTGCCAATGGCAGTATTGACGGCACGGTATTGTTCACGCTGTATGACACCTACGGATTTCCTGTTGAATTGTCGACGGAAGAAGCCTATAAGCAGGAATACGATGTTCCCGCTGACTGGCGCGAGCAGTTCGATCTCCGTATGAAAGAGCAACGGGAACGATCACAGACCGCCGCCAAAGGCACCTTCAAGGGCGGTCTAGGCGGGCAGACGTTGCAGCATAAAAAATACCACACCGCCACCCATTTAATGTATCAAGCCCTTCGAGATGTACTGGGCGACCATGTCGTTCAGCGAGGTTCAAATATTACCGAAGAGCGACTGCGTTTTGACTTCTCGCATCCTGAAAAGGTAACCCGTGAACAGCTGGACCAGGTTGAGGCTATCGTCAATCGAGAAATAGCCAAAGATTTGAAGATAAGTTTTGCAGAATATCCAACCCACGAAGCAACCGGATCACTAGGTGCGTTGGGTCAGTTTGGCGATCGTTACGGGGAAACCGTTAAAGTCTATTCTATGAAGGACCCACACGATGTCGCCGACACACGTCCGTTCAGTTTCGAAATCTGCGGCGGTCCGCATGTAGACCATACCTCACAGCTCAGCGAGGATGGCAAGAAGTTCAAAATCACAAAAGAAGAAGCCTCGAGCGCTGGTATTCGACGCATCAAAGCTGTACTCGTATAGTGCTATGTCCTAATTCGCTGGTGGGCTTTTTCAACATGTCCAAGTAGCTTCTCTATGGTTTCGTAGTCGAATTCTATTGATGAACGACTTGAATTGCCAGATTCGTGTTGCTGATTGACCTCTTCGCCCCGGAGTACCGAGCCATGCTGAGAGTTTATAACTGATATCACTCGAGCATGTGAAGAGTCGCCAGTATGGGTCTCGGTTACAAATCGTATAACATCGACAATATCTTGCGAGCCAACCGTCTGGGTGCGTTCAATCCAGCACACTCCATACAGATCATCTGCTATTTCTTCATCAAATAGCGTTGCTTGCTGATGAATGGTAATTTCGGTATCAGCATCAATGCTGTCAAATAGCTCCATCAGCAGTTCACTCTGCGTTGTCGCCTGAATTCGAGACTTAAAGCCTTCTTTCGTGGCAAGCAAGCCTGACACAGTAGACGGCCGAACGGGTTCACGAGGAATCTGTTGCCGGTTCTCTTTGTCGTACAGGCAGGCTGAATATAGATCGTTTTCGGCATCGTACTCAAGGTTGCCGGTTATTGATGAGGTACCCTGAAGGTCAAACTGGACTTTTTGAATATCAAAAATCTGCCACGTAGGGTTATATCCCATCGTCACCATAACACGATTATCTACACGGTGATTAAGGGACGCTTCAAGTTCTTTCTTCGAGCGGAGTAAGGCGATTTCATCGACAGATTCAGTCAGCATGACAGAACGCTCTACGACCGTACGTGTATTGAGGGGAATGTCGCCAATCAATGCTTCAATACGCTGTCGTAAAGCTTCTTCGGAAACCGAAGGTTCTCGCAAATATGAACCGTTTTTATTGATGTTCATAAGTGTATTATATCACAAACCAATAAAATATGCAATAGTTCTATCGTCAGGCTGTGCTTTGAGATATAATGAAAGCACTTATGGTATTCGAAAAACTACGCGAAATTAAAACAGCTCGACACGAAGCCGACGATCGTCAGCACATCGTGGCACTTGATATCGGGACGGAATTTGTCAAAGCCTTGATAGCCAAAATGGAAGACGACCAATTGAGCATTGTAGGTGTCGGACGCGTACGGCAGGATGTCAGCGACATGCATTCAGGTGCTATCGCAGATATTGCAGGCGTCGTACAGAACTGTGAACAGGCGCTGTCTCTTGCTGAAGAGCAGGCGGGACTCCAGGCAAAACGAGTGGTGATTGGCATCGCCGGCGAGCTTGTAAAAGGGGTAACAAATACCATTCGCTACCGTCGGCCTCAGCCAGATCGGCCACTTGATATTGCAGAAATGGAATTTATTATCGAGAAAGTGCAAGAGCGCGCCCAGGGTAAGGCACAAAAACAGATTGCACTAGAGACGGGTAACGAAGAAGTCGAAGTCAAACTGGTAAATTCGGCGCTGGTGAGTATTCATATTGATGGGTATAAAGTATCGAACCCCATTGGATTTCAGGGCAAAGATGTCGCGGTACAAATTTACACTGCTTTTGCGCCAATGGTACACATTGGAGCGCTTGAGCGGGTGGCAGATGAATTGGCGCTTGAGCTGATTGCAGTCGCGGCCGAACCGTTTGCAGTCAGCCGTAGCGTACTCGGCAATGATACGAGTAGCAATTTTACGGCAATTTTAGCAGACGTTGGCGGTGGTACGACCGACATTGCGGTGGTGAATGACGGCGGCGTTGAAGGTACCAAAATGTTTGGTATCGGCGGCCGGAGTTTTACCCGAACAATCGCTGCCGAGATGGATTTGACCTATAAAGACGCTGAAAAGTTAAAGGTAAACCTGGGGCATGAGCAAATCAAACCTAGTATTAAAAAAGATGCCGAAGCAGCAATCGAAAAGACGCTCGAAGTATGGCTTGCAGGGGTAGAGTTGGCACTGAGCGAATTCGATTCCGTTGATCACCTGCCAAATCGGATTTTGTTGTGCGGCGGTGGCTCAAGTTTAGACCAACTCGTGAAAGCCCTTGAGTCGACGGAGTGGTATAAGGAACTTCCGTTTACTAAGCGACCGAGCGTCCAACATATTTCGCCCCGTGAAGTGGTTGGAATTGAAGACGCCACAGGTGATATTACCGACCATACCTTCGTGACGGCAATGGGTCTGCTCCGAGTGGGCTATGATACAATGATGGGCAGTACCGACGATGGTTCGATTAAAGAAAAACTAAACCGGATCTTACGTATTTAACAGATGAATAAAGACGTCATATACATCGATGTTGAAGATGACATCACCGCAATAATCTCGAAGGTTAAGGCCTCAAAAGAAAAAATAGTCGCACTCGTCCCGCCAAAACGTATAGGAGTGTTGCAGTCTGCCGTTAACTTGCGGCTGTTGTCTCGCACTGCCACTAACAGTCATAAGCGACTTGTTATTATTACCAATAATCATGCTCTTATGACTCTCGCGGCTAGTGCCGAGCTACCGGTCGCAAGAAATCTCCAATCAAAACCTGAAATAGCGCCTATTGCGGCACTCGAAGTTGATGACGGCGAAGACGTGATTGATGGAAATGACTTACCGGTAGGTGAACATGCTCGCCAAGCGGAAGACCCAGTAGATTCCATAGCCGCTGCCTCAACGGGTGCCGCGTCTCAGCTTGCTCAGCCTCCAAAGCCTGGTGAGTCTCGTAAGCCACGCGCAAAAGGTGGGCCCAAGGTACCAAATTTTAATACTTTTCGTAAGAAGATGGTTATTGGCATCGGAGTCGGCGCACTTCTTATAGCGTTTTTAGTATGGGCCACGGTGTTTGCACCGCGCGCAACAATTGTTGTGTCGGCAAAAACGAGTAACTCCTCAGTTAATGCCAAGGTTGCGATAAGCGACAAGCTCAGCACTGATGCATCAAAAGACTCAATTAAAGCAACTCGGGCCTTAAAGTCTGAAAAAAAGACGATTGATTTCCCTGCAACTGGCTCAAAAAATGTTGGCGAGAAAGCAAAGGGGTCTGTCCGGTTCTCGACTAACAGTATTAGTAACCTAGGTACAACGATACCGGCAGGAACGAGCCTGACTTCGGCAAGCGGTGTAGTGTTTGTTACAGATTCTGCCGTTACGATCACAATCACAAACTACCAAAACGCTCCAACTACTGTGACTGCTGCCGAGCAAGGAGCAAAATATAACGCCGCCACTGGTCAAATGACTGGTGCGCCAAACGGTATATCCGCTACGCTCACCGATCCTACGTCAGGAGGGACTGACAAAGTAGTCAAGGTAGTGACCGCAGCAGATGTACAGAAGGCCAAAGAATCGCTTGTCGAGGCTGAGTCGAATAACGTCGAGTCGCAGCTGAAATCGCAACTTAAGGGAGCCAAGGTAATTCCTGGTAGCTACCGTGTTGACTACACTGATGTAAAATCGAGCCCAGATATTGGAGCAGAGTCTGAAAGCGGAAATGCCGTCTTGTCTGCGACAGTCGTTTATGGTCTGTACGGACTAACTGAGGCTGAACTAGGCCGATATCTTGATGCATACCTCAAAAAGCAACTGAACGGAAGCACCAGCCAGCGTGTGTATGACAACGGAAAGGAAAAAGCAGAGTTTCAGGACGTATCAAATACTGCCGATGGGGCTCAGTTAACGCTAATCGCAACAGCTAAAATAGGACCTAAACTCGCTGAGGCTGACATTGAAAAACAGGCGCTCGGTCGCAAGTCAGGTGAAATTCAAGAAGCTATGCAGTCTATTCAAAACGTTGAAAATGTTGAGGTGAAGTATTTCCCATTCTGGGTGAGCTCTGTACCGAATGACGAAAAGAAAGTAAACGTTCAGTTCAAGGTTGATGGCGAATAAGCAACTATTGGGACTTGATGTTGGAGCGGCACGCATAGGCGTTGCTACTGCAGACACGGGCGTACGAATCGCCATACCATATGGGCATCTAGAGGTTGATGGCACCGAGATTGAGGAAATAGCCCGACTGGCCATAGCCAACGATGTAGAAACAATCGTGGTGGGGTATCCGCGGAATCAATCAGGTGAGGCTACCGACCAAACGGCGTTCGTCGAAGCGTTCGCCGAACGATTATCCGATCTCGATTCGGACGTCATCTTTCAGGACGAATCGTTGACCAGTGTTATAGCCGAACAGAGGCTACAGGCGCGTGGCGCTGCCTATGGTAAGGGTGATATTGATAGCGAGGCGGCCACGATTATTTTGCAAGATTACATGGAGCAGCGGCTATGAACGGAGACATACTTCCTCCTCAGCGCTCTGGCAAAAGCGGCAGCGACAAAGGTACGCCACAAACTACCAACGTGCCGTCTGAAAAAAAGGTTGGCCGTGTAGCAAATCCTGAATTGTCAGATATTCAACTTCATGATCATTCGGCCGACAATAACGCGACTCGCGCGACAAAGCGGGGAGCATTAGGACGCAAGGCTTCCGTTGTGGCTGCGGTCTGCATAGGACTCATTACGCTACTTCTAGCGACGATGGTATGGTACGGCCAGCAGCTCAAACCAGTTGACGCCGCCAGTGAAGGCAAGATCAAGATCTCGGTTCAAAGTGGCGAAGGCTTGTCTCAGATTGCTCGTACGCTTCGCCAAAACAGCCTGATACGAAGCGAACTTGCCTTTGAGTGGTATGTACGTCAGAGCGGCAAGACCAGTCTGTTGCAGGTTGGAACCTACCGATTGGGTAAATCAGAAGACGTACCGGCAATCGTCAAACATCTGACCTCAGGGAATACCGATAGTTTTTCAATTACGTTTCTTCCCGGAGCAACACTTGCCCAACATCGAAAAGTCTTAATTGCAACCGGTTACGACGAAACGCAAGTCGATGCGGCATTAGCAAAAACCTATTCAGGCCCGTTGTTTGACTCAAAGCCTGCCTCGGCAGATCTTGAAGGCTATATTTATGGAGAAACCTATAACTTTGCCGCTGACGCCACGCCCGAACAAATCCTCCAGTATGTATTTGATTACTATGCTGAAGTTGTCAAAAAAAATGACCTGACCAACTTGTATAAAAAGCAGGGCTTTAGCTTATACCAAGGCATCATAATGGCATCAATTATTCAACGAGAAGTAGCCACGGCTTCAGACGCAGCGCAAGTTGCCCAGGTGTTCAAGAAACGCTATGACATGGGAATGCAGTTAGGCTCGGATGTAACGTATCAATATATCGCCGACAAGACGGGACAAGCGAGAAGGGTAGATTTTGATTCACCCTACAATACCCGGCGCTACACGGGTCTTCCTCCTGGTCCAATATCTTCCCCTGGGATCGATGCCTTAAAAGCAGTGGCAAATCCTGCTCCGGGTGATTACGTCTACTTTCTTAGCGGTGATGACGACAAAACCTATTTTGCTCGAACTAACGAAGAGCACGAAAAAAACATTCGTGACCACTGTCAAAAAAAGTGCCAAATCATTTAGTTGACAATCGCTAAAAAACCTATATTAAAGAATGTATTGACACTGTATGCAAGCATTGCTATTATTGTATAAGCACATTGTCAGGGAATCTGCATGACTGGGGCGAAAGCCTCCCGCGAGAGTAATGCTGCACCCAACGACATTGCGCACTGCCCAAAATTGTCGCTACGGACACAGAATTAGAACAACTATTATCACTTAATATCGGTCGATCGATGTGTCCTGTTCTACTGCGAGAAGAAAGACTTAGTATGGGTAGTCGCCCTCTGGAGTAATCCGAGAGGCAGGAGAACGATAATTCGTAATCATATCGATCCAAGCCTAGGCTTGGCATCAACCACCACACTGCCTCGCCAGGCAATACACAAACACACGAGCAACCGAAAAAAATCGAGTGCTCCGTCTGTAAGTAAAATTGCTGCCTATGCAGGCGTATTCCTGCTACTCGTTGCCGTCGTCGCTGTCGGCTATGAATCACCTCAAAATGTAAGCAGCCAAGTCGCCTCAGTGAGCGACCAGGCGCCTGCCTTAGCTGCGTCTTCAGAAGAACTTACCCCTTCGGTCGACCAGGTCGTTGCAACCGATGTTGCCGCCGACCTGGCATCTCGTGCCAATCTTCCTATCGCAGCTAACGTCGTTAATATGTCTATTTCGCTTGCTGCCAAGAACGAATTAGCTCAAACGGATGCTTCTGCGATTACTAAGCCGCAGATTATTCAACCTAACAGTACTCGTAGTGAAATCATCACGTATACGACCGTCCAAGGAGATAGTGTTCCTTCGGTGGCCACGAAGTTTGGTGTTTCTGCTAACACCGTACGCTGGGCAAACGACTTGGGTGACACTGATGTTATTGAACCGGGTCGGACTCTTTCAATTCTGCCAACGAGTGGACTTGCCTATACCGTAGCTGGTGGCGACACGCTTGAGTCAATTGCTTCGAAGTACAATGCCAGTGTTGATCGTATTAAGACAGTCAATAACCTCGAGCTCAGTGGCGTGACATCTGGGCAACGCCTCGTCATTCCAGACGGCGTAAAGCCTGCACCAGTACCTGTGGCTGCTCCAGTGCGCAATCAAAACCAGTCTTTCGGGGGAGATCTTGGCGGATCACGGGTGAGTACAAACGTATTTGCAACGGCCGGCAACCGCTACGCTGCCGGTAACTGTACCTGGTATGCGTATGAACGTCGGGCTCAAATGGGGCGACCTGTCGGTAGTTTCTGGGGAAATGCGAATACATGGGCTTCTAATGCCCGTGCAGCCGGATACCTCGTAAACCGTACGCCTGCTGCTGGCGCCGTCCTTGCCGATCAAACAGGCTATTTTGGACACGTTGGAGTCGTTGAGCGAGTTCTCGGAAACGGTGACATTGTAATTACTGAAATGAATAACTATGCCTATGGTGGGTACAACATAGTTAATAGCCGTACAATCTCAGCCGGACAAGCTGCAGCGTACCAATACATACATTAGTCTTCGCCTTTGGAACACGTGCCTTTAGGCATACTTAAATTACTGTATTGCAATCTATTGGTCGTTTCGCATATACTCGAGACTGTAAAACCATGACCAGAATAAAATTATCCTCACTGAAGTCCCACAAAGCATTTACTCTAGTTGAAGTCGTAGTCGTACTTGCGGTTATTTCTGTGCTAGTAGGAGTCGGAGCCGTGACCTCGACAAAATACCAACAGGACGCTCGTGACTCTCAGCGCAGCTCAAAGGCAAACATTATTGCCACCTCTCTTGAAAAGTATTACAGCGAAAAGAACGAATACCCCAGCTGTACGTTAATGACGGCTGCGCCGACCACTGTAAAGACTACCCTTAAAGGTCTAGCTGACGTAGATGTTCTGCGGGCCCCACAAGCCGCTAAAGGTACGAATTCAATTCAGTGTTCTACCAATGCACCTAGCAGCCCCAATACCTTCGTGTATACCTGTACAAGCACGACCTCGTGTGTTAAATGGGAGCTAAAATACCGCAACGAAACCGATGGTGCTATTAAATCAATTGCGAGTGCACGTAGAACTTCGGTTGATGGATCAATAGGGTTAAACTCCCCCGATGTAAATGTTTCGGCCACTATATCCGGCGGTTCTGGCGTTGGAACTGCTTCGGGAAGCTGCTCGTCGGGTACGATAAACTACCAGATTCGTTCGTACAAGAACGCAGGTACGTTCCCTGCGGTCTGGACTGACGCATCAACGGCTAGTATGGCACTGAACGAAGGTGAAAGTGCTACTTACCAGGCTCAAGGCCGCTGTTCGCAGGCTGGACTGGCATCAAGTGGCTACTCGCAAAGTAACCCGGCTACAGCTACTCGTCCTATAACGGCACCTACGGGACTAACGATCAGTGTTGGAATTTCAGGCGATACTGCAATCGCAACAGTAGGTGGTGGCTCATGCGCCGCCGGTACCACACTTCAGCGCCAAATTCGGTACAACCCAACCAGCACGTGGTTCGGTGGCTCATGGACTGGCTGGGAGGATTTAGCGGGCACTACTAAAAGTGTATGGGTTGAGCAGGGCTGGCAAGTAAACTTCCATCACAACGCTCGATGCTACAATCCGACAACCGGAGCCGCTAGTGCCTGGACATTTGGTGACACGGTTGGCGCGATTCGACCTATCGATGCACCAGGCGCACCTGCGGTCTATGCGTCCGGTAATTCAGCCCGCATACAATTCTCCTGGTCACCAGCTTGGTGTCCACCCGGTAACTCTCCAGAATATCGATGGTACCTTTCGAATAACGCCGGCTATACGTCAGACTGGTGGGGGCCATCGACAGGTACAGTGTTTGACTGGAATGACATCTCCGAAGGCTACACCTTCAGTGGGTACGTTCAGCAACGGTGCAATACAGGAGTCGCTCAGGGATCGTGGAGTGGAACTAACGGGGCTTCGTGGTATCGACCAGTCAATGCTCCAGGAGCGCCGTATAGCTTTACAAAAGACGTACTCGACAGGAATTTAGTCGCATTCCAGTGGACGGCACCGGCCTGCGGATGGATGTTGCAAAGCCAGCACAAGCAGGACTGGGTAAACGGTGGCGGTCCTGGTATTGCCTGGATTAACCCTCCCAGTGGTCACGCAGACTATTGGTGGTATGGGTTTGCGAACTATACATTAGGGGGTGCTCGTCCGGGTAATCAGGGTTCTTGGAATGCCGGCTGGCCGAATACTGGTTGGATAGGTGACATTTCTAACGGGTATGCTCAAAACCCTCCTCGACTGAATTTAGACTCTGGCGATGACTGGGTGTATGATAACGGCAATATTATTGGTATTGCAGTTCATTATCGCTGCGTTAATACCACGACGGGGGCCGCAAGTCCAACCGGACCAGAAAACTGGGCAAAATGTACGTATAGTGGGAATAGTTGTATATGGAGTTAAAAAAACCTGAAAAACGCCGTATGAAAAAACCTCTTATCATTGGTGTAATTGTGCTCGTAACGATTCTAGTTGGAGGTGGCGCTACCTTACTCGCGCTATCTTTCCTTGATAATAGTAAAAAGCCGACTCCAAGTGCCTCTGCAGAAGAAACCGCCAAGAAGAAAGCAAGTGACGCTAGTGCCGAAGCCCAGAAGTTGTTAGGCGACATTACTAAACAAGGTAATACGAAAGAATCGGAAGATAAAGCAAAAGAAGCGGTTGCTAAATTTAACGAAGCCAGCGAGCAATACAAAAAAGCGGGTGACACGCATGAGAGCCTCTCTGCCCAAGCCAACGCTGCCACCTTGCAGTATCAGATTGCTTATCAGGAAGCGGCCCGAAAGCAACAAGAGGCCGAGGATGCCAAGAAGCAAGCCGAATACGAGGCGGTTAAAGCAGCTATGCAACAAGCTAATCAACAACAGTAAAACCATCTACCTCTGTTAGTTTAATGCGAGAAGTGCTATAATATAATTATCTATGTTTGTCGATACCGCGAAAGTGACCATTCAAGCAGGCAAGGGCGGCGACGGAGCGGTCAGTTTTCGGCATGAAATTTATGTCGATAAAGGTGGTCCCGATGGTGGCGACGGCGGACGTGGCGGTGATGTCATATTCCACGCCACAAAAAATCTAAATACGCTGATTGATTTTCGCTTCAAGCCAGAACTAAAGGCTAAGCCTGGTCAAAGTGGAGCCAAACGAAACAAGCGTGGGCGGAGCGGTGAGCCATTAATCGTCAAAGTGCCTATGGGTACAGTAGTTAAGGTGGACGGTAACGTGCTTGCTGACTTGACCGAAGACGACCAAGAAGTGGTTATTGCTAAGGGCGGAGATGGCGGCTTTGGCAATGCGCACTTTAAATCGAGCGTCCGACAAACTCCCCGAATAGCGGAGCTTGGTGAACCGGGTGAAGCATTTGAAGCCGAGCTGGAACTGAAGCTACTTGCAGATGTCGGGCTTGTTGGGTTTCCTAATGCTGGGAAGTCGACATTTTTGTCGGTAGTCAGCAATGCAACGCCTGAGATTGCCGATTATGCGTTTACGACTCTCACTCCCAATTTAGGTGTTGCCGATATTGACGATGGTAGCTTACTTATTGCCGATATCCCAGGCCTCATAGAGGGAGCGAGTCAGGGCAAGGGGCTAGGAGATGCGTTCCTGCGACACGTAGAGCGTACTTCGGTATTACTCCATTTGATCGATGTGTACTCGAATGATGTTGAACATGATTATGCAACGATCCGTCATGAGCTAGCCGATTATAGTCCCGACCTGGCCGAACGACCAGAGGTTGTGGCCCTGACAAAGATTGAAGGTCTTGATGACGATATTGTCGACATGCAACTTGAGCTAGCCCGAAAGGCAGCCGGTCATGACAACGTCTATGCTATCTCAGCACCAGCTGGGCGCGGCATAAAGGACCTCCTCCGTACCCTCAGAAGTACCGTACAGGAAGTACGTCGGGCAGCGGAAGCCGCAGCCGCAGAGGGGAATGAAAACGATGGCATCGCCCGCATCACACTGACGAGCGAGCAGGAATCCAAGGCCTGGGAGGTCGTGAAGATGGATGACGGTAGTTATGTTGTTACTGGCCAGCGGATTGAGAAATTCGCACGGCGGACAGACTTTGAAGGTGGCTACCAAAACGTTAACCGACTACGCGATATTATGAAAAAAATGGGTATCGCGCATGAACTGCGCCGGCAAGGTGCCGAAGGTGACTCAATTATTCGAATCGGTCGGAGTGAGTTTACGTTTGTCGAACAGTAAGCCGCCTAGCATGCTCATGGTATGCTAGTCTTACGTGACGCAATCATTTTTCTTTTATGACCTAGAGACGAGCGGGCTATCTGCTCGATCTGACAGAATTATGCAATTCGCTGGTCAACGAACAGATATGAATCTTACTCCCATCGGAGAGCCATTTAATGTGTTGGTCAAACTTAATGATGATACCCTGCCCAGTCCCGAAGCGGTCATGGTAACGGGCATTACGCCACAAAGCACGCAGGCAGAGGGTTTGTCGGAGGCTGAGTTCGCAGAATTATTACTGCGAGACGTTTTTACTCCGCATACAATTACAGTCGGATTTAACAGCGTTCGGTTTGACGACGAGTTCGTCCGTCATTTGTTTTGGCGGACATTCCGCGACCCTTATGAGTGGAGCTGGAAGGATGGCTGCTCACGGTGGGACATGCTTGACGTTATTCGTATGACACGAGCTCTTCGACCTGAAGGTATTGAATGGCCTGTTGACGAACACGGTAAGCCGACTAATCGGCTCGAGTTAATTACCAAGGCGAATGGCATCGTCCATGAAAGTGCACACGATGCATTAAGTGACGTAGAGGCTTTAATAGATGTGACCAGGTTGTTGCGTAACGCTCAGCCGAAATTATTCGAATATTTACTTGCTACCCGGACAAAAAAGGCAGTTCAGTCGCTCGTGAATCTTGAGCGTAAGCAGCCTTTTGTGTATACGAGCGGGCGCTACGATGCAGCTCATGACAAAACGACGGTCGCATTTCCGTTAACGAGTGCGCCGAATGGTAACGTCGTTGTATACGACTTGCGGCACGACCCGAATCAATTCGTAGGCCTGACGACTGAGCAAATGCACGAGAAATTATTTGCCCCATGGGAAGTACGACGCAGCGAAGAATTTGTTCCTTTGCCGGTTAAAATTATGCAATATAACCGCTGCCCAGCGGTAGCCCCTGTTGGCGTACTCGAGCAGGCTGATGGCTGGAGTAACATCCACCTCTCACTTGAGCAAGTTGAGTTGAATAAACAAACATTACTGCAGCATCCTGATTTTGCCGAAAAGATTAGAAGTCTTTTTGAAGACAGGCCAGATTTTGCTATTTCACATGATTCCGAATCTCGACTGTACGAGGGCTTCATTGATGGGTCAGATAAAGTGCGAATTGAAGCAGTTCGCAATGCCGATGCAGCAAAGCTGGCTGACTTTCACCCTGAGTTCCAGGACCAGCGCTTAAGTGACTTATTGCTTAGGTACAAAGCACGTAATTTCCCTTCTTCATTAACCGAACGTGAAGCAGAAGAGTGGGAAGCTTGGCGTCGGACTCGACTTGAGGGTCAGTTACCCGCATTTGTAGCATCTCTACAAAAGTTATCACGAACCGATTTGACAGACAGCCAAAGGTTTTTACTCGAAGAACTGCAGCTCTGGGCGGAGGCCATTATGCCTGCGCCTGACGATTTTTAAGCAGTTCGCGAATGTTTAAGGCTCAGGCGGTTGTCTACGTAGACTAGGAATCGCTTGATTGGAACATAGAGAGAATATGTTGTCACTACAATTGTCGCAAAACCATATATAAACAGCATTTGGTTTGCCGTCAGCGGCTCTGCTCGGCCGGGAATGAATCCAAATAACACAAACATGAATAGTTGCTCGAACAGGTCAACGGTAAGAGCGTAGATTATGAATGATCCAAAAATGCTGAGAATTGTAACGACTTTGTTCATAACTGACACACCTTTAAACGCGTAAAATTTCTTTGACTATACGCTCGTAAAATTGCAATAGCAAGCATAGGCATAATAGAGGTACGGTCTGGGCAGAGGTCGCGATAAAATGCTATAATTAGCTGTTATGTCAGACGTTATACGGGTTATTGGAGCACGAGAGCATAATCTCAAAAATATCAGCGTGGATATTCCTCGAGATAAGTTAGTAGTAATAACCGGATTGTCTGGTTCAGGAAAATCAAGTCTGGCGTTCGATACAATTTATGCAGAGGGTCAGCGCCGGTATGTCGAAAGTTTGTCTAGTTATGCTCGGCAATTTTTAGGGCTCATGGAGAAGCCAGACGTCGACCAAATCGATGGACTGAGCCCTGCAATTTCAATTGATCAAAAATCTACCAGTCGTAATCCCCGTTCGACCGTCGCAACTGTTACCGAAATATACGACTATCTTCGCTTATTGTTCGCTCGCATCGGCGTGCCGCACTGTCCGGTATGTGGCAAGGAAGTATCTCGCCGATCGCCGCAAGCTATTATTGATGAGATCATGAAGTTTGATGAGGGTACTAAAATGATGATTTTAGCACCTATCGTCAAAGATAAAAAAGGCGAGTTTGCTCATATACCCGAGCAATACCGCCGGCTTGGTTTTGCTCGAGCTCGCGTTGATGGCGTGGTTTATTCGCTCGATGAGTTTCCTGTTCTAGATAAAAAGTATAAACATTCAATTGAAATTGTGGTTGATCGTATTGTCATGGGTACGGCTCAGCTCAGTCGTGTTTCGCAGTCAATTGAACAATCACTCGAAATCGCCGACGGAGTTGTTGAGATTTATGATGTCGCAACTGAAGCAAGTAATATCTATAGTCAACGATATGCTTGTATTGATCACCCAAATGAGGATATTCCTGAGTTAGAGCCTCGTTTGTTTAGCTTTAATGCACCGCAAGGAGCCTGTACGGTATGCACTGGTCTGGGTAGTCGGCTCGAGGTTGATCCTGACTTAGTTTTTAATCCAAAACTCACAATCTCTGAAGGTGCGATTCGACCGTATAACCGTGTTAATTCCGATGCCTGGTATATGAAGAAATTAGCAGCGGTTGCTGAGCTGAACGGCTTTAGTATTCAGACGCCAGTAGGCGAGCTGTCCGAAGACGACCTGGAGAAGGTTTTGTATGGAACAGGGAGTCAGAAATACCGAGTGGATCTAGGAAGCGGACGAAGCTACCAATCGACGTATGAAGGTGTTATACCAAACCTAGAACGACGCCACAAAGAGACTGATAGCGAGTTCATGCGTAAGGATATTGAGCGATTTATGCGGGAGAGAAAGTGTCATGCTTGCCATGGTTCTCGTCTGAAGCCTGTTGTTTTGGCCGTTACCGTTCATGACTTAAATATTATGGATATCTGTAATCTGGGTGTCGATGACGCTTTAGAGCTATTTGCGTCACTGAAGCTTAGCAAACAGGAGCAATTTATCGCTGCTCAAATTATGAAGGAAATCAAAGCGCGCCTTGGTTTTATGAGTAATGTTGGTTTGACGTATTTAGAATTGTCTCGAGCGGCAAATACATTGTCGGGTGGTGAAGCCCAACGAATACGATTGGCTACGCAGATTGGCTCTGGTTTGCAGGGAGTATTGTACGTACTCGACGAACCTTCTATCGGGTTACATCAACGCGATAATGACAAGTTAATCGAAACCCTAAAGCGTCTACGAGACCTCGGCAATACCGTTCTGGTTGTGGAGCACGATGAAGATACGATTCGGCAGGCTGATTACCTGTTAGACATCGGACCTCACGCTGGTATACATGGCGGTCAAACCATTGCACACGGAACTCCCTCCGAAGTTGCCAAGCATAAAGACAGTATTACAGG
>JAUPVA010000093.1 GCA_030917245.1 Patescibacteria group bacterium | reverse complement strand
CGGTCACCACGAATGATATTAACGGAGCAGAGATAAACTACGTCGGAGGTACTGGAGCTATTGAAGCAGCAGGCATGCGGGTTGATTATACCCCGGGTGATACCTCTGGAAGTCAGTGGAGCGGAGTGCGAATTGTTGCAAGCGCTACCGGAGCGGCGAGCGGGGTATCTGCTAATGGTATAAAGTTGGAGGGTCCAACTTCGGCTGGCACAGGCACCGATCCCGCCGTAGACATCGGTACAGGGTGGGATATAGGTATTGATATTCAGTCCGGTGGTCTTCAATTGGCCGTAGAAAGCGACCCCGCCGCTGCCGCAGCAGGAAACTTGAAAATATATGCAAAAGATATTGCCGGGCGAGTTATGCCTAAATGGATCGGCCCCTCAGGTATAGATACACCATTTCAAGCCAGCCTTGCCTTTAATCGGGTGGCAATGGTATCGCCAGGAGGCGGAACAACTATAACAGCGCTCGGAACTGCATTCACTAACGTCGGTACCGTAAGTCATCCAGCGCCAGCTTCTACAAATTACATGACATCTGTCCGACGTAGCGTCTTAACTATGGCGAATACTGCAGGAAGCTTGGCATCGCATCGTCAGCAAACGCTTCAAGCCTGGCGAGGCAACGCCGCGGGTAAGGGAGGATTCTTCTTTACGACACGTTTCGGAACGCCTACAACGGGCACTGGTAACAGAGTGTTTGTTGGTTTAAATGACCTCACCACCGCACCGACAAATGTTGACCCGCTAACGAGTACCGCAAACAGCAAAATTGGTATGGCGATTAATGCAAATACCGGCAACTGGTCCGTCATTCATAACGTAGCGGGTACTGCTCCAACGCAAATTGCGCTCGGCAGTAATTTTCCAATCAATACAACCGACATGTATGAGCTCGTCCTATATAGTCCGCCGAATGGTTCTACGATTGGATGGAGAGTGACAAACAAAGCAACGAACAACTCTACCTCAGGATCTATCTCGACAAATATGCCAGCAACGACAACCTTCCTTGCCCCGCAAATGTGGATGACAAATAATGCTACCACTGGTCAGCGGGCACTCGCGACAGCTGGTTGGTATTTGGAGAGTGATGACTAGAATGAAAGGGAACAGGCGTACATTATTATTTGGATTTGCAGTGCTGATCGTGGCGTGCGGCGCTGCTATTGGAGTCAACTATTTCGTACCGCAAGATCTAAACGACGTTACGGTTGTGCAGGGTAAGATTGAAAGGCATGTTATTCTTCCCGCAAACGAAGTGCCGGCACTGGTGACGGTTACCGACCCAGAAAAGATTGATACGCCCTTTTTGAAGCAAGCTCAGAAAGGGGATAAAGTGTTAATATATCAGAATAACCGGAAGGCAATTATATATCGTCCGAATGTCGATCGATTAATAGACATCGGACCGGTCGTAATCGACTCACCAAAGGGCGGTTCGCAAAGCAACAGCAAGGGAGATTAATACTTGAAGACTCATGATGTTAAAAAATTTATACGTCCACCGATATTAAAACCTGGTGTGGCATTCGCGACATTCGCGGTGATTCTTGCGGGTGCGCTGTTAGCGATATGGCTATTAATTCCGCGAGGCGAAAAAATTAACACCAGTGGGTATCAGGTAGTCTATATGTCGACGGGACAGGTATACTTTGGACAGTTGAAAAACACGCATGGTGAGTACCTTACATTACGGGCACCGTACACCGCACAAGATGTTGCGCCAAACAGCGAAACAGAAGCTGCCACGGCCGAGTCGGCTACGACGCTACTGAAAGTGAGCAAGCAACAATACGGGCCAGAGGATGTTATCTCGCTTAAAAGTGACCAGGTGTTATTCTGGCAGAATCTTCGCGACGACAGTAAGGTTACTCAAGCCATCAAGAATGCAAGCTAAGCTGTAGGCTGTCTGAATAATTCGGTACAATAGGACGAGTGATTACGCTACTTTTTGGTGAGAATGATTATGAGCTGACAAAAAAAGTAGCTCAACTTAAGGCTGACTTTGACGGCACTGCCGAGCGTTTTGATGCAGCCGAATTGAGCAATGAGCAGTTGGCTGATATTTTTGCGGGCCAGACATTGTTTGCCTCGAAGCGTTTGATATTTATTGATTCGCCGTCGGCAAACCCGGATTTATGGAAAAATCTTGAGGCGTGGAGCGAGCGGCTGAACGCCGATACTCAGCTGGTACTTGTTGAGCCAAAACCCGACAAGCGTACCACTGTTTTTAAATGGTTAAAAAAACATGCCAATGTACAGGAATTTATGCCTTTTACCGAGCGTGACCAGCGGGCGGTGAGCAAGTGGCTTGAGTCGTATGCTCATGAGCGCGATATTACGTTGACATCGCACCAATTGCAGCGCCTGGTGGAGCGCGGCGGTACGAACCAATGGGAGCTCGCCCACGCCGTTGATAAGCTGTCGCTGGCAGGTGAGGTTACCGACCAGTGGATCGATGATGTTACGCAGGCGACGCCGAGCGAAAATGCTTTTGCATTGTTTGAGACAGTAATTAACGGAGATGTCCGACGTATCAGTGCAATGCTCGAACAATTACGTCTAACTGAGGAACCGTATCGACTACTAGGGCTAATGAACACGCAGGCGCTCCAGTTGGCTGTCTTAACGTATGGTGAGGCAGACGTATCGCGAGTGGCTGCAGATACGGCGGCTAAAAGCTCCTACCCGTACCAAAAACTAGCCCCATATGCTCGTCGTCTGTCGAAATCTCAGGTCAAAGAAATAGTTGAGTTGCTTGCAGCCAGCGATATGCGTCTAAAAAGCAGCGACGCCACTCCTTGGCTGGTGCTTGAGCGCACGCTTGCCGGAATGGCGTCAATTCTAAACCGCTAGAAAATTATTTCTTGGCAGCAGGCTTCTTTGCAACCGGTTTCTTCGCAGCTGGCTTCTTGGCTGCAGTCGTAGCAGCAGGCTTCTTAGTAGCTGGTGCTTTTTTAGCAGCAGGTTTGGTTGCAGCTGGCTTCTTGGCAGCGCTCAATTTGACGCCAGCGTCTTTCGCTGCTTTTGAAAGGTTTGCCTTACGTCGAGCGGCAGTGTTCTTGTGAATAAGATTTTTCTTTACGGCCTTGTCGATTTCACTCTGAACTTTTGACAGTGTGTCAGCGGTTGGCTTTGCTTCAAACGCTTTAAGAGCAGCCTTGATGGCTTTTTTAGTTGCAACGTTGCGGTCGCGGCGGACAGCAGCTTGCTTTACTCGCTTAATGGCAGACTTGATGATTGGCACTAGATTTTACTCCTACGATTACTTATAAGTTTTATTACAATCTAAGGGGTGATTATAGAGGAAAACGACCGAATTGTAAAGCACCGTCAATAGGGGAGCAATGCTTGACGAAAGAATCATGCTTATGGTACGCTTGAGGCAAATTCAATTAAAACCAAAACAACAGGTAACCAACAGATGAACGATGGTCCGAGCGCACGGCAGCAAATCGTTGAGAAAATCAAAAACTCAACGAACATTTTAGTGACCGTCAGTACAAATCCTTCAGTCGATGAACTGTCGGCAGCACTAGGGCTGACAAGCATGCTCAACGGCCTTAATAAGCATGCCACGGCTGTTGTGAGTGGTGACGTACCGCCGGCAATTACCTTCTTAGAGCCATCAAAGACGTTCGAGAACACCGTTGATTCCTTGCGTGATTTTATTATTGCCCTCGACAAAGAAAAAGCCGACCATTTGCGCTACAAGGTAGAAGGCGATGTTGTAAAGATATTTATCACTCCATATCGAACCACGATTAGCCAAGATGACCTCGAATTTTCGCAGGGCGATTACAACGTCGAGCTTGTTCTTGCGCTTGGGGTAAAAGACAAAGACAACCTCGACAAGGCACTTCAGGCACATGGCAAAATTTTGCACGATGCAACAGTGGCAACCTTGAGCTGCGGAGAAAACCCTAGTGAACTTGGCCAGATTGATTGGTTTGAGCCTAATGCGAGTGGTCTGAGCGAAATGCTCGTATCAATGTCGGAAGCGCTGAAGGCTGACAAGCCAATCCTTGACGAGCAAATTGCCACCGCATTCTTAACGGGTATTGTTGCCTCAACCGATCGCTTTAGTAACAATCGGACTTCAAGCAAAGTCATGACTATGGCCGCACAGCTAATGGCAGCTGGCGCAAATCAGCAACTTATTGCCGCAAAGCTTGAAGAAGCGCACGCTATTGGCCCAGATAAATCTGATTCAGGCGACGCAACTTCAAATACTGACGGTACAACGAATCTCAGTGAAGGGCAGTCAACAAAGGTTTCGAAGCAAGAATCTGAATCTAAAGCCGCATCTGCCGCTGGTGAACTTGCCATTAATCACGAAAAGAAAGGTGACCTTGATGAGGTCGCCATACAGACTGCAGTTGAAAACCAGGCCGAAGCCGCCAAGACGGCTGAAGAAGAGTTAGCAGAGCAACTATCGCAGGTTGCTCCGACAGCGGCAAACTCAGCTCCCGCTGGTTCATTAGGAACTGAGCTGGCGAATGCCCGTGCTGAACTCGACTCTCAGCTGCCAGAGGTGAAGGTCCAAGAGCCAGACGCCGAAGAGCCGTCACTCGGGGGAACTTTAAACGCCACAGCCGAACAAGCGCAGCACGACACAGAAGCCGAAATCGCGGCAGATCGAAACAAAACAATCCTCAGTCATAATTCGGGCAAATACATTGGCGATAGTCAGCCTACGTTCCAGGCGCCTTTTAATGCAACTGCGGCTGAGGCTGAGGAGCCGGATTCAGTCGATATCTTTAGCGAACCGCTGCCAGTTGCTGAAACAGCGCCAGCTTTGCCTCCAGCAGAGCCTCAGCTAGACGAAGCGCTCATGCCACCAGCAGAGATCCTCGAAGATATTGATCGCAAAAACCGTACTCCTGATGGAGATGTTCATGCCGAAGCTCGTTCTGCAGTTGAGCTCGCATACGAAGCAACACCATTGCCAGCACCTCCTTCGGTCCCAGTACAAACGGACACTGCACCGATTGTTCAAGAGGCGGTTGCCGAACAGGCAGAGCCGCTGGCTCCACCTCCGTTTGTACCACCTACTGACGTCTTGCCGCCAGTAGCCGCGCCGGTTGATTTTTCGCAACTTCCGCCACCGCCTCCACTGCCAGTCTTCGGTCCTCCGCAAGGACCATTGCCACCCGAGCAACTGGGGCAAATATTTGGCGCTCCGTCTGCTCCTGATGTTTCTCCGCCCCTGCCGCCCGCTCCTGACACTCCGAATGATCCGAATCAGTTTAAGATTCCGGGCCAATAGGCTACTAAAAAACCACTCCCGGGAGTGGTTTTTTAGTTAGGGTCTTATGTTACAACCCGAAAATGTTCACGTGAAAGTAATTCGTCCCCGAGTAGCTTGTGGTTTTGCGCATCACGGCTCTGGCTGGCGTGGGCATCGAGTACGGTGTATTTACGCTGAAGGACACTCGAGACATCAACGGTGCGGGTAATGTAGTCCTCATCGCGGCCGATGGGCATGTAGTAGTCGGTCCACTCAGTTTGGGGTGCTTGCTCACGACTGAGGCAGAAATACCAGAGCTCACCGAGAGTAATTTGGTGTGGGGTATCATTTTTTAAACTATAAAATTGATGCGTCGTCAGGTAGCTGGCGGCAATGTGGTCCAGGTGGCCAGTTACGCCACCTTGTTCAAACGACATGAACGACAGCTCAATTGGCTCAGCGTACGACTCGCAAATTCGGTGAACTTCGGCATGCAACGCCGCACCGATTGCCAGGTACATCCCGTGGCTCAGTTCGCCATCGGGAAAATGCAGGGCAGCAGTGCTCTCTACGCCCATTAGCTCACAGGCTCGTGACCATTCATCGAGCCGAATCTGAGCTAAATTAGGTGCATTCGTCGGGTTGGTTCCGGCCTCGCCATCGGTCAGAAGAATCAGGTGCACATCGACCTGTTGTTCAATCAGTGTCATGAGTGTCCCGCTCGGACCAAAACTCTCATCATCTGGGTGGGCGAAGATCCCAATCATAACTTGTTTCATGTCATCCAGTATACTAGAACGGATGAATCTGACCGATGACGGCGTACTACTTATCGACAAACCAGAAAACTGGACAAGTTTTGATGTCGTCGCAAAACTTCGGGGTGCGCGTAAGGCCGCCCTTAAGAGCCAGGGGGTAACGCCAACAAAACGGCAGCTTCGAGTTGGCCACGCCGGAACGCTGGATCCATTTGCTACCGGCCTGCTGATTGTTCTAGTTGGCGATGCGACGAAGCGGTCTGATGAATTCTTGAAACAAGACAAAACGTACGAAGCAGCAATCACACTGGGAGCCACAAGTTCGACGGGCGATCCGGAGGGCGACATATCTGCTTGCAGCGATGCAGTGCCTTCTGAAGCTGCTATTCGTGAAGTGTTGATGCGATTTGTCGGTACGATTACCCAAACACCCCCTATATTTAGTGCAGTAAAAGTAGGGGGGCAACGAGCGTATAAACTAGCCCGAAAAGGCCAGGACGTTGAAATTCCGAGCAGGCAAGTGACCGTGTATAGCTTGGAGCTCTTGAAGTATGAGTATCCTCAGGTATCTATCCGTACGCGTGTCAGTTCGGGCACGTATATTCGCAGTCTAGCTCAAGATATAGGTGAGGCACTGGGAGTGGGGGCATATTGTTCATCACTATGTCGCACGTCAATTGGCAGTCTGGACATTGCTGATGCGGTGAGTGTCCAAGAGGTAATTAATTGACTAATCTTAAGAATTTTGCTATAATATATAGATGACTACTGATTCAGCCGAATCATCTTCTGAAGACATACACCGAATTAGGAATGAGCATCGCCGTGCTAGCCACGCACTGCTACAACTGAGCGTGTTACGCGACCAAGACGAGTATCGCACGCCTACGTTCGATCCCGATTCGCAGGAGGGGTGGTTGCGAAACCAAGTTTTTCGACTACACCACGAACTGCTGAACAGCGATTCATATGAGGAACTCATAGAACCGCGTGACGTCACGCTGGCGGAGGCGCTTTCTGATCACCGATTAAATGACTTCGCTACCCCAGGGCGTGCGCTCACGCGACATCGACTAATGCAGATAGACCCTGAGCTTTGCGAAATTGCCGATCAGATGGAAGAACAGGGAATCGGCTGGCCTGACGATGAGTCGGCTGTTGGCCATGACGTCATTCCTGAAGATTTTGACGATTATACTTTTGGAAGCAAGCTCGTATACGGTGGGCAAGCATACAATAACTTCCCAGCGATTTTATCGGTCAAGCCAAATCGCCCTTCTGAGGGTGAAAATCTTGTGAACTTCATGACCCGTGTGCAGTTATTCCAGGATGCTACCAAGCCGTATTTGGCTCGAGCTCACGCGCTTGCGCCCGTGTTTATGGATGCTCTTCAGCGCCGCATGAGCGAATTGCCGGAGCGCTCACTATGGGAGAAAAGCCTGTTTCGTGTCGTGTCTGAAGAGCATGCTGACTCTGAAGATCGTATCCTTTTGCGAGGCTCACGCTTAGCGTACCAGCTATTGATTAATCTTATGCGCGCTGACGATCTTGCAACGCAAGCGACTATCGTCGGTACGACGACGGGCAAGTCAATTACTGATCCTGTGGAAGAACTGTGGACTTAAAGACAGTTGCCAAAAGCCAATAACCCTGTTACAATTAACACCTGATGATTACAAAAGAGGATAAAGCAAAGGCCATCGACTTGACCCGTACCCACAAGACGGATGTCGGTAGCCCACAGGCACAAGTGTCGGTTTTGACTGCTCGAATTAAGGAGATCACTGATCACCTTAAGGGCAACAAAGGCGACCACATGGCGCGCCGCGGCCTCATCCAGATGGTTGGCCGCCGTAAGCGACTACTCAAGTATCTTGAACGCCGAGACTTCGAAGCGTACAAGAGCGTCGTAGCCAAACTAAAACTCCGCAAATAACAGCGGAGTTTTTTTTATTGTTAGGTATACTTACAAGCATGAGCAGGAACATACCAGTCATCGAGCTGATAAATGTGACGAAACGTTTCGGTCAGTTTGCGGCCGTAAGCGATGTCGAACTAACGGTGACGCCCGGAGAGGTTGTTGGCTTTGTTGGAGCGAATGGGGCAGGCAAAACCACAACCATTGGTATGCTGTTGGGTTTTTTGCGGCCGTCTGACGGTAAAGTTCGCTTATTCGGAAAGGAAATCCAACCAGCTAATGCACACGGTTCACACCGCAGAGTAGGGTATGCGGCAGGCGATATGGAGCTACCCGCTCAGTTGACTGGAGCGCAGTATCTTCGGTTGCTCCGCTCGTCTCGGCCGGGCGTCACGCAGGCGCAGTATGACGATTTAATACGGCGTTTTAGTCCACAGCTCGATAAGAAAATTCACTCTCTGTCGCGGGGAAATAAACAAAAGATTGCTCTAGTGGCCGCATTTTTGGGTGATCCAGAGGTGGTTATTCTCGACGAGCCAACGAGCGGGCTTGACCCAGTAATGCAGGATACGTTTCTTGACCTAATTCGAGAGTATAAGCAACGAGGCAATACCGTTTTTATGTCTTCACATTATTTGCAGGAAGTCATGGAAGTGTGTGATCGGGTGGTGCTGATGAGCAAAGGGAAGGTCGTAGAGGATATTCAGACCTCTCAATTGCAGGCAATGGGCGGCAAGCAGGTTCGCATCACGAGTGGGTACCGTCCGACTAAACCGCCAAAAGGGGCAACGGAGGTAGAAAGTGAATTTGTAGATGATGTGCTGCACCTGCGTTTCGTATTTAAAGGCGACGTGGGCGAGTTGCAACGATGGGTAGCGGCTGTCAAGCAACTGCGCGACGTCGAAATCAGTGAGTATAACCTCGAAGAGGCTTTTAAAAGTTTGTATCAAACGGAGGAAGCAGGATGATGCGGTCGGTCTACTTCAAGACTCTTTATGACAAACGATTCTTCGCTTTAGGGTGGGCAATCGGGTTGGCGATGCTGAGTGCCCTGATGGTCGTGTTCTACCCGGCTATGCGCCAAGATGGCTCACTTGATGCGCTCGTTCAGAGCATGCCCGAAGCGTTCAAAGGATTAATCGGAAACCTGAGCGATTTAACTCAGTTTGATACGTATTTGGCATCGCAGCTATTTGATGTTCGTGTGTCACTAATTGTTGGTATTATGGCAATCATTCTTGGGCTCGGGTTATCGGTAGCGGACGAAGAAAAAGGTGAATTACGAACGCTACTGAGTTTGCCAATCAGCCGAACAAAGGTGCTCGTGCAGAAGTGGCTTGCCATGGTGACGATTCTTCTTATAACGCTGCTTGGGCTCGTGGCGGGGATTTATCTATTGATGCCGTTTATCGATGGCGCTGGTCTGACGTTCGAGCAGCTGCTCCGTCTCGTGGGTATGACAGCACTGATGACGGTGGCGTTCGGCACTATTCCATTTGCCATAGGTTTTGCGACAGGAAGGCGAGCGGTGGCAATGCTGGTGAGTACTCTAGTGATTATAGGAAGCTTCATTCTAAGTACCTTCGGGCAGGCTGTGGACTGGCTAAGTGATTACGAAAAACTCTCACTACTCCATTACTTTCCAGCCGTTGAGATTGTTAAGGGAACAT
>JAUPVA010000009.1 GCA_030917245.1 Patescibacteria group bacterium | reverse complement strand
TAGTTTATCTCTGCTCCGTTAATATCATTCGTGGTGACCGCCTGTCCAACATTGGAGATGGTAAATAAATTTGCAGTTGGGGCGGCACCTGCAGCGATTTGCACTCCTTTTGCGGCAGTTGTCGTGATTGTCGCGGGAGATGTTGAAGAGTTATACGCGTCTTGAAGCGTGCCGCCACTTCCTCCTGCGCCTATACAATCCGCCCAGGCACCACTTTGGTAACAGCGAAACTTGTTGGTACTCGAGTTGTAGTACATCGCTCCATTCGAGCCTGTCGGATCGCCTGCAGTCGTTTTCGTGTCGAGCACCAGCAAAGCACCAGTTGTGTCGGCAGCACCGATTGTGACTTGAGAACCGCTTGTGGAAACATTGAAGAGATTAGTTGCACCATTTCTTACTTGAAGAGCATTGCTACTTGAAGCATCTATTGAGTTTGCAGCCGTAAAGAGGTTAGCACTACCAAGCTTGGCAAATGAATCACTATCGAGTCCATCCAACGTCTCGGCATTGTAGGCATACGCACTTGTCGCCAGCTGATTACGAGGCGTCATCGCCCCTTCAGTCCATGATGGACTTGAACTTGTGGCTGTTGCTGGCGTTGGAAGTTCAACTTCGAAGTACAAGCTGTTCGACGTGAATATTGAGGCTGGTAGACTCGTTACGCTCCCGAGCTGTACGCTAAACTGACCGTTTGTTACAACCACCCCTTGCGTAGCACTGACTAGACGATCTTCGCTCCATTGTTGCGTACCCCCGCTAGCGGCGTCCCAAATACGAAATTTCATGTTGTAGGTACCATTGGCCAAAATATTACCGCCAGAATTAGCTAGCCGTCCTTGAAAATTCATTTTAGTTGGTAATGTTGTCGCAGCATGCGAAGATTGGTCAGCGGTCAACGCAAATAAACCTGCGAACAGGCTAATGAAGAGGAGTGCGGCAAATCGTATTTGCATGCCGTGCCACCTCTGTACGGTTTTGTTAATCCCCATAATTTTCACACCCCGTTCATTTGGAAAAAGTCCAAACGTATCCGGTAACGCTTATTATACTTATGTTTAGCTCAAACCGCAATCGATATATCAGAGGTAGAGTCGGCTACTTGGAATCGCTGCGAGGCGTTGAGCGCCGCCGTTTATGAAGAAGCAGGATTTCGATAGCAACAACCAGCACAATCATGGCAAAAAGTACGAGCATCCACGGTGCGACGGCAATCGCCCACGTAGTTTTTTTGCTGTCTTCATACCCGATTTCTATGCGGTGAACGCCATACCCTGCATCGAAGTTAAAATCATTCTGGCGCTCACGCCCAGCAAATACTAACGAGCCTTTAATAGTCTTCTTTTCGCCACTAGGCCACGATGAAATCACGACTTCTGGGTAGAACCCGCCACTTTTGCCGGTATTTTTAATCACGTACGAGCCCTGCAAGTTGGAGCTTAGTTGAACCGAGGCAACTGATGCAGCTACCACAGCAGCAGACCGATATCCTGGAGTTGTATTCACTACCGACAATAAGGTCCCAACGCGCACCTGTTGACCCATGCCGTTCTTTGGCTGCGTTGGCTCAGTCGTAAAAAATATTGCACCAAAAACATCGCCCTGAGGGAGCTTATTTCCGTCAATAGTGAATGACATACGGACAGCTTCACGTGGGCCAAGCTCAAGTTTTTTCAGGTCAGTCGTTACGCCTTCTGCGATTTGTTCCTCGGGATAAAACTGCAAACCGCCGTTGTCGTCTATTTGTTTGAATGCCTGTACCGACACTGTTACGTTCACTGCCTGCGAAGTGGGATTTGACACGTCAATGAATCCAGACTTCTTTTCTCCTTTTTTAAGATCCGTCTTATACTCTAAGGGTGCTACTTTGAGCGCCATAGCAGAGCTAGATGGCACAAAAAAGCAACTTAGTGCGGCTGCACTGAGCAGTGCTAGTCCCATAAAAGTGCGAACACTCATGGGGTGATTGTTCCTGTCCAGGTGACGGCATTTGAGTAACTGCCTGCTAACTGTGATGCCAAAACGTCTAAGCGAATACGTGCTGTTAATGTATCGGCCGAGCCTCCGTTGTACCCAATTCTTGAATAAAAATCAGTTGCTAAGCCTGGCAAGGCTGCATAAGAATTACCACTATTCCATTTTGAATCGATTGGGGTGGCGTTGGTACTCACCAAACTAAAGCCGAGCCCTTTGGTCGAGCCCTCGGACCAGCTAATTGGCGAGTTGATTGAACCCGCAATAGCCGGTATGGCCGATGGGCCTGTCAGGTCGGCGTCTTGATGAAGCGACAGAGCGTAGCCCGGAGCATCGGTCAAAATAGTCGCGGTAACATCGACTGCGTTCGACACACCCGGTGTAAGCGCTCCCAGATTGATCGTTGAAGGATTTAATGAAAGTTGCATAGATCGATCAAGCGTAGGAATATATCCCTGACCAAGCTTGTACGAAGCACTTGCTGCTGCCCCGTTAATTGATTCCCCTGCCGACGAAGTCAATGAATAGTTAGTCGAAGTCTGTGCGCCCGCCGCGCTGTCACCGAGATTACCGTTAATCGTATAATTCGGGCTGCTAAAGGTAGCGGCATGCGTATTCCATGCTCCTCCAAGCCCTATCAGACTAAAGAGCACAACCCACAAGATACCTCGTTTCATTCTGCTATTATACGATACTTACGCTTTGCTAAATAAAGTACGCGAGCGCCATTGCAAGTACGCCTACTCCGCGAATTGCCCACCCGAGATACAGCATTGAGCGATGGCTGGACGTGTCAAAGATATCTGCAAGCCCCGGAATAGCGTGCGCCGCAGCTGGAGCTATTGAGCTAGCCATTACGACAGATGTAATGGCAGCAACGGTGAGGCCTACCCTCGCCGTGCCCGCGAGGGTGGTTGTGTTATTTCCGCTTACGGTTGTCTCAAGCCCAATCGCCGACGCGAAATCAGCAATTACACCGATGATGGGACCAATCACAGGTGTCTGCTCAACCGTACGGGCCGACGGATCACTTGCCGACTGGCTGCCTGGAACTGCACCATTTGGCTCTGCCCCGTTGGCTTGCTCGACGACTGTGGGGGTTGAGACTCCATTACTCGGCTGGGTCATCGGTTGAAAGGTTATGGCAACACTGTCACGAGCATTCTTTGCGTTACAGATATCATTGGCGACGAGTTCAATCGTATTGCTACCCTCGGTTAGCGAAACGGTCGTATTAAACGAGGTTTGACTTGCCCCTATTGCGAGAGTCTGGTCACGGTAGCCATCAATAAACACTTCAACTAGTGACGAGAAACCAACAATTCCACGGAGCGTTATTACTGACTGATTGACGACACTGTCATTAAGTGGCTCAGAGATT
>JAUPVA010000092.1 GCA_030917245.1 Patescibacteria group bacterium | reverse complement strand
CTAAATTTTCCCGGGGAAAATTTAGGCGCTACCACGGCCTGTCTGTACTAAAACAATTGAGTCAGCTCAGAACCATTGTTATTCCAAATGCTATAGATTCCGTTAAAATGACAGCCGGCTTTTTTCAGAGCATCTACAAGCTGCTTGTGTGGCGCCCGGACGTAGTGTTCTCTAAAGGGGGATTCGTCTGCCTTCCGGTTGGAATAGCCGCACATTTATTGCGCATACCACTCGTTATTCATGATTCCGATGCTCATCCCGGCCTAACAAGCAGAGTGTTAGCGCGGTGGGCTCAAGTTATTGCAACGGGTGCCCCATTAAAATACTATTCGTACCCGAAATCAAAAGCGCGTTACATAGGTATACCAGTATCGTCGATGGCTAAGCCGTTTTCGGTTGCTAAACAGCGGGTAGCTAAGCAAGACCTCGGGATGAATGAGCATGACCCACTCGTAGTGATTACTGGCGGCGGACTAGGTGCGCGATCAATTAATGAAGCTACACTAAAAGTGCTCGATGACCTACTCGGCTTTTGTTCGGTAATTCTTATAGCCGGTAAAGACAATCTTCAAGATCTGAAATCAAGAGCCGGGAAACGATCGAATTTACAGATACATGGTTATGTTTCGTCCGATACTATGCAGCAAATGCTCGGTGCAGCGGATATTGTTGTCAGCAGAGCCGGGGCTACGACACTACTGGAACTTGCTGCCCTAGCTAAGCCGGCAGTTATCATACCAAATGAGCACTTAACAGGAGGGCATCAGGTAAAGAATGCGGCGGTCTACAGCCAGGCGAAGGCCATTGTCGTCCTTGAAGATACTCGTCTTAAAGCAGAGCCGCTAAGCCTAGTCGATGTAATAAATGCTACGTTACTTCATAAACCTACGCTAAAAAAGTTGTCAACCAATATTCATACGTTCGCCAAACCAGATGCAGCCAAAGATATGGCTAAGATAATCATTGGAGCAGCCACAAATGTTCGGTAGGCGAGTAACGGGCGGCGCAAAACGTGAGTCTAATGTTCGCAGACGAAATGGTGTTTCCGACTCGACTAGAAGCAATAGCTGGTCAACTGGTTCTGACATATCGAACCGCAATATCTATCGGCGCAATCGTACGTTGACCGGAAGTTCATCGAGTAACATCGCAAGCTCCAATGAGCTAAACGCCGAATTAAAGTCTCCTAGGGCGCATGTACACCATTTGACTTCTTTGAGACGTAGACTACTGAGCTACTTTGTGGGAGTGGCACTCGTATCGTTTGGTTTATACATTCTGGTATCGCAGTTGGTAGCAACAACGGCTGTATCGGTAGACGCAGAGCCTTCGCTCGATTCGAAGACAGCTTCACAGTATGGTAGGTCCTTTGAAAGCTATTATGCTGCACGGCCAGCCGAAAGGTTCAAATTTCTATTAGACGAACCAGCCCTGCTATCACATGTTCGTTCTGCTCATCCGGAAGTCAAATCTATTCGCCTCGAGCCTGGTTCCAAATTGGGCGAAGCTTCAGTAGTCTTGCAATCACGGCAGCCTTTAGCTCGCTGGAGCCTCGACAGTAGCAATCAGTATGTGGACGGCGAAGGAGTTGTGTTCACGGTAAACTACCATGACGAGCCAGATCTCCAGATCGTTGATGAAAGCGGCATCGGCGCGGTAGCAAACGGATTGGTAGCATCAGACCGTTTTCTTGGATTCATTGGGATTGTCGTTGCTAAAGCAAGGGTTTACGGTATAGATGTTGAAAAGGTTACCATCCCTTCTCTCACTACTCGTCAAGTTGCGCTTTCAATCAAAGGGCAGGGAACTCAGTATAGAATGTCGGTTGATCGCTCGCCTGGCGAACAAGTAGAAGATATTTCAAAGATCTCCCGATATCTGCAAGCTAATTCTTTGAACCCCGAATATGTCGATGTCCGTGTGGCAGGGAAGGCATATTACCGTTAGTCCTTCCTCACTAAGAAGTGTTCTAAATCTGTTCTATACTGATGTACTGTAAAAAACATATAATAAAAGGGAAGTGAGTAAAAAGCAAATCTACTAAACTACGCGTCAAAAAAGAGCAGGGGACAATAAAATAAAAAAAATGCAAATCTATAAACGTGGCATGTGGAAAACATTACACGCATTAACTGAAGATTCGGATAAATGGCATGAACTCATGTATGCGAACTAAGTCGGTATACATGAAGCTACTGTTACAGCTTAACGATCATAGATGCTGCCAAAATGCTCAGTAGTACCCTGATATAAAGGTATTGGCACTCAACTATTGAATCTAAAGTCTATGTCGTAAAAGATATATTGTGCGACGTTAAGTCTATAGAACAAAGTTAGTTACCTATTCATGTATTCTCCGAAAAATTTAGTGTATATCGCCTTTGGTTTATGGTTCCTATTGTTTTGCCCCCGCTTTGCTACCTGTGATCTATTTCACACTTACTGCATAAACCTACATCTATATATTCTGCAAATTATTGCAAGCCGTTTATCGACATATTGCGTACATCGCTACAAGTTCTATTTTTGTTCTATAACCTATAACATCGATATTTTACATCAGAGAGGCCAGTCCCTGCGTGTACATACAAATTCATCTTATTAGTAGTCGAGAATATAGCAAGCTTTTCCGAAACCGCTTGCTGGGTCGCCGAAATAAGCATTACTGCATGTAAGTGGAGATACTTGGTTTCTACGGGCGAAGAACTGACCGGCGGCAACAGATCCGTAAGCTATTGTCTTAGTGTCGCTAAACGTGCATGTAGCATTTTCACCAGCGCAACTAGTGGCGGGCATGCCGCCAAAGATCATTACCGGGGTTGCAACTCCTATGGTTGGACAAGGTGTTTCTGGGTTTAGGGCGTTATTCTGTTGGATAGTGCCACCATTGACGGAGTAATAGATGTTTCCATTTCGGGCTTCAGATACTACTCCATAATCGCCTGCGGCGTTTGCGCACACAGTAAAGAGCCTATGCGCCCCTGAGCTAACCTTCATCATATATTGGCCCGATAGGAGGTCAGGAGTATTCACTCTTGAGCCCGTTAGCGTCTTTACGAGCCCGGCTTTTCTAGAGGTGTTTGTGATATCACTGTTTACTGATGCTACTCGCGCTCTGTCTTGCACGGCGGTATATGCGACGACAGTAATAGCGGCAAGTATACCGATGACAACGATCACAATAAGTAATTCAACAATTGTAAAACCCCTTAGCCCACTCTTTTTCATATCAATAGTATACACAAGGGTAGGTCCTTTATATACTAGCGTAATCTGATCTCGACTGACTCTTTATTGGCGAGACTTCCCTCTTGTTGAGGCTTTTTTTCTGGTGAATGCTGAGCGCTGGTGACAGCAGGTTTACGCTTTCTCGTACGGCTTCGTTTCTTTTTCACAGGTGCAGGGTCGGTAGCTTGTGTAGCTGGTGTTTTGACAGTCCCGGGAGTGCTCTTCGGCTGGTCAGGTGTAACTACTTGAGTATGGGCGTTTATTGGCCAGGTCGTAACGGTAGGCTGCTTGGCATGTGCGGCTGGAGCATTGTCTGCTGAGCGCGGCTTTACGAGTTCTGATATTTCTCTCTCTACGTCTGCCCTGCTTCGGCTATACACACGCCGCGTATTTTCTACAATCACAGCACTGTTGTCTGCCTGCGCAGGCGGTAAATTCAATGTCCGTGCGCTAAATGCCGGTGTTTTTTCGCCGTTAATTACCATATTAATAACGAAGTTTCGATTGTGCATTTGCAGTAAGTCAAGTGATTCAAAGTTAGGCTCGAACTGCTTTGACAGTATAGGGGCGTCGTCTGCGGAGACACGGAACGAAATCATCGTACCAACGTTGCCAAATACCGCGTCACGAACACTGTCGCTCATTTGACTAATGTATTGGTTTGCGACAGTTAAATTCAGTCCGTACTTTCGTGCCTCTGAAAGAATTGTCGCAAACGAATCAGTCGCAAAGTTTTGAAACTCATCAACATATAGGTAAAACGCTCGTCGGTCTTCGATATTCGGAATATCTTGTCGGCTCATGGCGGCGAGCTGAATCTTTGTTACAAGGAATGACCCAAGAATACCGGCGTTGTCTTCGCCTATCAAGCCTTTTGACAAGTTTACAATAAGGATTTTTCCGTCATCCATGATTTCACGTATGTTGAAGGTACTTTTCGGTTGTCCTATGATGTTTCGAATAATCGGGTTGGCAGTAAAGGCACCGACTTTATTTAGGACTGGTGCGATGGCTTCTGCTTGGAACTTGTCATTCCAGCTGGCAAACTCAACGTTCCAAAACTGTAATACGACTGTGTCTGTACAGCTCGCGAGAACTTCTTTGCGGAACTTCTTATCGGTCAGCATGCGGGTAATGTCGAGCATCGTCGTGTCTGGATGGTCTAGCAGAGCTAAAATGGTGTAGCGCAAGATATACTCAAGCCGTGGTCCCCAGGATTCCCCGAACATGCGTTTCAGCACCCCTATTACCTCAGATGATATGTTTGTCTTCTGATTCGGATCGGTTACTTCTAGTGGGTTAAAGCCAAGTGGGTAGGCGGTGTCGGCTGGGTTGAAGTAAACGACGTCTTTAACCCTACTGCCAGGTATAAACCGCATGTTATTAACGGCAAAGTCGCCGTGCGGGTCAATAATGGCGTACCCATGTCCATGAAAAATGTCAGACAGTGCAAATAGCTCAAGCGTACCACTCTTCCCTGCTCCGGTTTGACCAATGATGTAGACGTGCCGAGAGCGGTCGTAGCGAAGCATGCCAAATTGGTGGTTTATGCCGCGGAAATTAGTTACACCAAAAGCAGAAATGTTCTCGTCAATCGCATCGTTGCCGGTAATAACCGGTAGCTTAGCAGGTGGTTCAGCAGTTTTAGAACTTGCCCACACGATGTTTGGTGTTTCGACGTTTGTGTGAGGAAGATGGAATACTGACGCCAATTCCTCTATGTTCAAAATAAACCCCTTGTCCGTGAACAGACGAGACTTATATTCATTAAGGTCTTCCTTTTTCATGCTCTGTTTCGTGGCTTTAAAGCCATTCAGGTTCGTCGAGTTAAATTGTTTAAATGTCCCGACCAGCGCTTGCATGCGCTGTTTTGCTGCCGATTCACTCTCCCCTAAGTAAGCAAGGCGGATTTTTACTTGATACCCAAGTTTAGTAGCCTTTTTTTCAACTTCAGAAATTCGCGTTTTGTCACGCTCCGATAATTCTTTAGGCTTCCCCGACTCACCTTCTTCTGGTGGTTTCCAGAGTGCCTCGAAGAAAGTGCCAATCCAACGGAAGTCGAGTCCTCCTCCTCCGGTGAGCATGCCAAAAGGATTACCGCTCCGGAGACTTGAAATCCAGTTCTCGCTTCCCTTGTGCCAGTCATCGGCGATAGGTCGGACGAGCACTTGAATCCAAAGCTCTTCACCGGTTGATTCAAGTTTAGCCAGGGTGCCGGTAATACCGGCTAGAGGATCTACTTCGAAGCTTTGGAATGTCTTGATAGGAAGGAATTCGGGACCTGTGAGTGAAATTTCTCCTGTATGCACGACAGAATGCCGGCGTTCGTGACTAACGTAGTCCTCTTCTGCAGCGTGGATTTGTACCGTCGGGTACTGAGAGTAAATTTGGCCCTCAACGAAACTTTGTAGATCCTTTGGCACCCATACGTAAAAGCGTATTTGTCCGTTTACAGACGCAATTTCGAAACTCAAATGTTCCTGTATGCCGCCACTCAGGCGTAATTCGGCCTTATCTCGCAAAATACCATGCAAACTTGCAAACAGTTGCTCGGCAGCTAATTCGGATTTATCGTTTGCTTTTGGAATTTCGAGCACAAGGAGGCTGCTCTCGAGGTCGACGCCTTTTTGCCTAGGCTGATAGTTACGCCACGCTGCAATGAGCAATACCAAAACAATGGGCAGCCAAACATACCATTGGAGTAATGTATCGATGATAAAAGAGAGTATAGACATGTGATGCTCTTAGCTCCTATTGTCCCACCCCGATACTGCTAATGCAACCGCTGTTATTTGGCAGGTTGAACGAGTTCGTAGGTAGCTTTTGAAACTCGCTTGAACTGCGGTTTCGACTGGAGGTTTAATAGGATCGTCGTTTCTTTAACCTGACGGCTTTCAAGTACTCGCTTAACAATCTCGTCACGGTGAAGAGGTGTGCCAGCGTTTGTCAGGACATTAGCAATAATGTCAGACACTGTGCCCTTACTGTAGCCCCAGCTATCAAGAGCATAAATACCTCGGCCAATCAGTACGAACCGTTTGTCCTTAATAAGCTCGTTATGAATAGCCTGAGTAGTAACATCTTTACGCTTAAATTCACTTTTCTTAATGGCCTTGGCAATATCAGAAAAATGCATTGGCTTACCATTGTCGGCAAGAATGACATAAATTTTGTCACGGATATTCTTAGGATTGACTGTTGGCCATTTGACAAGACCCCACTGCCCTTTTAAGCTAGCCAGCTTTTTTGACGTGCTTGCAAGGGCTCGTACGTGATCTGGGTGCTCATGAGAAAGCTTACTGTGAAGTTGTTCTATCCCTATTGGTTCGGCGTTAGCCTTGATAGTTTTTACAATCTCTTCCACATGAGCCTTGATTTTCTTATCGTCAGCATGCTCTTTAATACCAATAGAGTGGTGATAATCATCATTCTCGTTTAAAACTGAAATAAGGGGTGAAAGTTCGGCAATAAAGGCAATATGGGCTTTGTTTTGTGCAGACGCGTCATCGCCAATAATATCTTTAGCGACGTCGCTAACGCGAGCGACTCTTCCCTTTTCGGACAAGTGACGAATCAGTGTTCGTTCAACTTCATGTGCTGATGGGATTTTTCCAGCTTCAGCAGCAATCTTAAGGCGTATGAGAATAGCTTTTTCGAGTTGGCGTACTCGCTCGCGGGTAATCCCGAGTAGCTCCCCTATCTGTTCAAGCGTTTCTTTACGGTCAAATAAGCCAAAGCGGCGAGTGATAATTTCACGTTCCCGGTCCTGTTCGATGACCCCAAGTATATCATTGACTGCAGTGCTTAGTGCGGTCGACATATCAGCTTGATTCGTCTGGTCCATCGTACGTGTTTCCTCTCGACGTGTTACTTTTGTACAAGATAATTAAGCTCATTATAAAACAATGTATTTATAATGTCAAACACATTATTGTAT
>JAUPVA010000091.1 GCA_030917245.1 Patescibacteria group bacterium | reverse complement strand
TAATTCTATCTGTAATTTATCGCTTGAGAGCGATATGAACGAGAAAAAGGCTCTTGCCAAAGAAATCTTTGGGTCGAACCTTTTTCTGCGAAACAAAAAAGCGTGCTCCGCACGCCCTAAATCGCTGTCTTTCCCCCTGAAAAACCAATGGACGGCGCTGCGTGCCGCCCGTCAGTCGCCGCTCGCGCGGCGCAAAAGTTGCAATTTGGCTGGGACGGAGGGATTCGAACCCCCGAATGCCTGGACCAAAACCAGGTGCCTTACCACTTGGCGACGTCCCATTAACCTACAGTATTGTACCATATTGTATCTGTTAGCCATAAAAATACACCGCTCCGGGTGGGCGTTCGGAGCGGTGTTAAAAAGATGTGGTGGCGAATTAAGAAATTCGAACTAGAGTTAGTTGTCGCTGTCCGAACTTACTACCCCAGTTAATCGTTTCCTTAATGGTTCTTCCCAGTAAGGTTTGACCGAGTGGGCTCGAGGCAGAAATCCTTCCGTCAGACGGATTAGCCTCAATGCTATCGACAAGCTGGTATTGAATAACGCGGCCATTCTTGTCGATTAGTTCAACGACCGAGCCAATTGCAACCCGTAGCGCATCACGCTTCCGTGGAAATACTTTTGCTCTCGCTAAATACGCTCGCTTATCGTTAAGCTGACTTTCGACATTTTCGAGCTCGGCTAATTTTTCGATTCGTGCTAGGCGCTGGTCGTGGCCATCGGTTTTATCTAATTCACGAAGATCTGCAATGATTTGCTTTTGAGCACGCTCCAGCTTTGAAACAGCTTTTTTTAGCTCTTTAATGCCCTTCTTGCTCAATAGGATAGTCTTCTTAGTGTCGAGTGTTTGCATTATTGCCTCCTACGTTTAGGTGTTTTTTACGGAAAAAAGGTACCGTATGGCTACACTATACGACTGAATTCTGAAGATTATCTGAAAAAATTCACAGTTTTTGGAAAATGTTAACGGTTTTTGCGCACATGGGGTAATGTAACGCTAAATTCTGTTTTCTTACCAGGGGTGCTCGTTACTGATATGGTACCATCGTGAATTGCAACAATATGTTTGGCAAGCGAGAGGCCGAGTCCGTAGCCGGCGTTACTCGCTTCTGAAGTGCGAGATTTGTCTATTCTGTAAAAACGATCAAATACTTTATGTAGATGAGCTTTTTCAATGCCAGGTCCGTCATTTGCTATTCGAACCACACAAGAGCGGCCGTTACTATGCACCTCAACGTCCACTGGTGAGTCTGCATTGCTGTATTTGACAGCATTATCCAGCAGAATCCGGAACAAGTCCTGTAGTATAGGCGTATTGCCCTCGATTATGACTGCCCTGTCGGGGAATGTTAGCCGCAGCCTTTTGGCATTGAGCCCCAATCTTTTAGTTTCAGACTGAATAATGTGAATAATATCCACTTTATCGGTTCTTTGAATAAGGCCATGTTCAGCTCGAGAGAGTTGCAACAAAGACTCCGAAAGTTGAGATAACTTATCAACTTCCTCGAGCGTACTGTTTAGTACCTGTCTATAATCTTGGTGGGTCATCGCCTTATCGCGCAGCGCCACTTGAATTTCAGATTTCATGATTGCTAGCGGGGTACGTAGCTCATGGCTCGCATCGGAGGTAAAACGCGACTGCTGCTCGTGTGCTTGCTCGATTGGTTTCATGGTGGCTCGTGCCAGTAAATATGATCCAATGCCGCCAAGTCCTATTACGGCAAGATTCATATATACCAAACCAATAAAAATACTTGCTTCGGCTTCGTTAGCCTGGCTTTCGCGAACGTCTGACAGCGTTAAAGGCCCGGGCAAGGTGATGGTCCGCGGGCTACCCTCTGCTCGTATTTGTAAACGTTCGAGTCGGCTGCTGATTTCAGATGTTGAGAGTTCAAAGATAATAAAACTAAATAGAATGCTTATCACAATAAGTATCACGAGGTACCATGTCGTCAGGCGCACCGTTGCCGAAGTAAACATTCGCTTCACTTCTTGTCGTCCTCGATTTTATAGCCAAAGCCTCGAACGGTTTTAATGAGACCCTTACCTCCAAAAGGTTTATCTATTTTAGCTCTAAGGTATTTGATGTAGACCTCAATTGTATTCGGCAGAATATCCGCATCATAATCCCACACATGTTGCATGATTGAATTCTTCGAGAGCGGGCGATTTTTATTGCGAAGAAGATATTCTAATAGCCCAAATTCTTTACTCGTGAGCCTAATCTCTTTTCCTCGACGTTTGACGCTTCGCTTGTTAGTGTCCAACGAGAGGTCCTCGGCATCAAGAATCGTTGACTGCTGCTCGACTGGCCGTCTAAGCAGCGCTCGTATTCGTGCTAGCAGCTCTTCGAGCGCAAAAGGCTTCACGAGATAATCGTCTGCGCCGCTATCAAGCCCGTCAGTTTTATCGTTTACGCCACCGAGTGCTGTCAGCATTAGTATTGGTGTTGCAATAGACTTTTCGCGCACGGATTTAACGATATCTAATCCGTCATGCTCGCCGGGGAGCATGCGGTCGATAATCATGACGTCGTACGGCTCGGTCGTTGCCATGGCAAGTCCGTCGTCGCCATCGTGTGAAACATCTACCGCATAATGCTCCTGCTCAAGGGTCTTTTTTAATGCACTGGCAATCTTGCGTTCGTCTTCAATAATCAGCACTCGCATACTGTTTCTAGTATACGCGGTATGGCTGATAGCTAGCTAGGCGTATTTATTTGACCAAGAATGCATTTGATTAAGTATGGGCATCAGGTCCTTACCCTTTTGTGTTAATTCATATTCACATCTCGAAGGAGAAGTTGGTCGTTTTACAATTATGCCCTGCTGCTCAAGGCGGACGAGACGAGCAGATAGTGTCCGAGGGTTAATATCACCCGTCATATCTTGTAGCTGACAAAAACGGACTGTTGATTCTGCTAAAAAAAATCGCAGTAATTTGGGTGTCCATTTATCGCCGATTATTTCAGTTGCGGCATCTACCGAACCTATCTCGCTACTCATACTTTAACTATACATTTTCTAGCAACGGTCGTCAAAGATGCCCAGCCTTTGTATAATGAAATGATGAAGCAGACAATAAATCGTCTTGATCAAACTGTTACCCAATGGGTTGCTTCTGTATTCGGACAATCCGCTCGACCTTTTTTTGAATTTATGACACTTCTGGGCGATCCAATAACCATAACTCTCATATCAGTAGGTTTACTGGCTTCAGCGTTCTATACATCCAGCGTGCGATTGGCACTTACAGGTATAGCAATACCTGCGACGGTCATTATCGGAGCTCTGCTGAAGCTGGCATTTGAAAGAGCGAGACCGATGACAGAGTATGCCATGAATATGAAACTTAAAACATTCAGTTTTCCGAGTGGCCATTCGAGTGGATCTACGATTGCTTTTGGCATACTTGCTTACCTTGCTTTTATGAAATTACCCGCCCCCTACAACGTTATTATCGGTAGTTTGCTCTGTATGATTCCTTTATTTGTAGGTATTTCACGAGTATATTTGGGGGCGCACTTCCCTAGCGATGTCATCGCAGGTTGGTTGCTCGGACTCGTTGCGTTAGTGTTTGTGGTGTTCGTTATTCGGCCGCTGTCATGAGTGTCGTCCTGGTATACAATTCAGCTTCGGGCAGCGCATACGGGTTAAAAAGTATGCGCACACTATTTTCTGCCAACAACATACGGATGAGTCACGCATTTACAATTAAACAATTACATTCTAGGAGTTTAAACCAGTTAATACGACGTGGAGTAATTGTAGCTGTCGTAGGCGGAGACGGAACATTGAACGCTGTGGCGAGATTGCTAGTTGGAACCAAATCAGTCCTATTTCCGCTACCAGGTGGGACATTTAATCATTTTGTACGTGACTTAGGAATGTATCCAACTATTGAAGGTAATATTGAAGCTTACCCAAATGCTTCTGTTCAAAAAATTGATGTTGGCTATGTAAACGATGAGCTATTTCTTAATAATTCAAACCTTGGACTTTATCCATTTAGCTTAATTGAACGAAAACGAACTAAAAAGGTAATAGGCAAATATGCGGCGGCGCTATTGTCTGCTTTTGACCAACTGTTTGTGTTTCGTCGCCACTCGTTAATAGCTGAGGGTAAAAAGCTTCGCTCCCCATTTGTGTTTGTCGGCAATAATATTTACGACATACAAAAATCTCTCATACCCGAGCGAGTCTCGTTTAATAAAGGAATTCTGACCGTAATGATTGCGACTTCAAGCTCACGCCGAGCGCTGGTTCGAGCAATTTTTGACGTGCTCAGGGGAGACGTATCTCACAGAGATGATTTTGTATTATCACAGGCGACATCACTGACAATTGAAAGTCGCCGTACCCGTCTGCCGGTTAGTTTTGATGGAGAGGTGAAGCAATTGTCTACACCGTTGCGGTATCGAAGCATGCCAAAATCTTTGAACGTATTGATCACCAAACAGGATTGAGCTATTTATAGTGGTATAATCACGGTATGAAAGTAATGATAGACTCATCGACTCGCGTTTTTGTTCGTTTTTGGCTCGTACCGGTTGGACTGCTGGTGGCTGCGATGGCAGTGTATAGCGCCCGTACTGCATTGATAATACTAGGCACCGCATTGTTCCTCGCACTGGCATTGAATGCTCCTGTTACTCGTTTGGCTCGCCGTCTGCCTGGAAACAGTCGTGGGCTTTCGACTGCTATTGCTTACATTGTCGTCATAGCACTGATTGGTGCATTCGCATTCCTCGCTGTGCCGCCCATTATTGAACAAACTGCTAAATTTATACAGACCGTGCCACAGCTCGTTGATACAGCTCGAGACCAGTGGAAAGGATTAAATGGCCTGATAGATAAGTATAATATGCATTCTCAAGTCGATCAGGCAACTGCCTCGCTACAGCAAAGTGCATCCGGTTGGGCGTCAAGCTTCGGAAGTAATGTACTTAGCGGTATCGGCTCGGTATTCGGCTTTATGACGGCAAGTATTTTAGTGCTGGTTCTGTCATTCCTTATGTTGATAGAAGGCCCTGGTCTGATGCGTAAATTCTGGGGACTATATAGCGACCCTGACAAGCGTGACTTGCACTACAGTGTCGTGAATCGCATGCACGCGGTGGTGTCTGGATATGTAACGGGGCAGCTTACCGTATCGGGGCTCGGAGCAGTGAGCGCTGGTTTAATGGTATTTATCCTTAGCTTCTTCTTCAATATTCCGAGCAATCTTGCGGTTCCGGCTGCGGCTATTACCTTTATTCTGTCGCTCATACCTATGTTTGGAGCAACGATAGGCGGCATACTCATTACAAGCCTCCTGGCATTTAATGATGTCGGAGCAGCGATTATATATGCAATTTTCTTTGTGGTGTATCAGCAAGTTGAAAATAATTACATTTCGCCAACCATACAGTCCAAGCGCCTAGAGCTGTCTGCACTCGCCATTCTTGCCTCTGTGACGATCGGACTGTACCTATTCGGGATTGCCGGTGGTATTATCTCAATTCCTATAGCAGGCTGTATAAAAGTACTGCTCGACACCTACTTGGAATCTGCAAAACGCGAACGAATGAAAAAATCTAAGAACCCTATTACAAAACTGACTAAAGCAGTTAAAGACTAATCTCGTTGAGATTATCTAGTGTGACGATGGCGCCATGTCGTGTCGTGAGCGCCATCGTTAAGCAGTATATTCTTGGCTTCTAACTGGTCGCGCAACGTATCAGAAAGACTCCAGTCTTTATTCTCTCTTGCTCGACGTCTTTCGAGTACTATTCTCTTTGCTTCATCGTCGATATCAGGGGTAGGTGACAAAAGGTCGATACCCAGAACATCCCGTATTGTCTCAAGTATCTGGATGAGACTGTGCCTGTCGATTTTTGCAAGCGGGAGAGATTCGATTTTCTTAAAGGTTCTGTCGATGATGGAGAGGGCACCAGGCGTGTCTAAGTCATTACGTAACGCCTCGTGAATTGATCCAACCGCAGCTTGGAATGGCTGGACCTCAGTATCCGTTCCAGTTTCATGAGTTTGGTGTCGAAGCGTGGCAACTTCTAGCCAGTGATGTAGACGATTTTGGGCGGCTTCTAATATCGTCCAATCGAAGTTACCCTCTGTACGATAGTGTTTTGATAAGGCAAGAAGTTTAAAAGCATCCATATTGAATCCACGATCAATGATGTCCTGCAGGGTTACAATATTACCGATTGATTTTGATATTTTTTTGCCGTCAATCTTAATGTGGTTATTGTGGAGCCACGTGTGCGCGAATTGCTTACCGGTCAGCCCTTCTGTTTGGGCAATTTCATTTGTGTGGTGCACGGGAATGTGGTCAATTCCGCCAGTATGAATGTCGATTTGATCCCCAAGCGTCTGTCTTGCTATGACTGAGCACTCAAGATGCCAACCCGGAAAGCCTACCCCCCACGGACTCTCCCATTCCATGTCACGTTTTGAATCTTTCGGACTGAACTTCCAGATAGCAAAATCTGTCACAAGTCGTTTTCCATTTACCGCTACACGCTTACCTGCTTCTAGACCTTGGACATCTAACTTGGCAAGCTTACCGTAGTCTTTCAGCTTAGATGTATCAAAGTACAGCCCTTCACCTTCTATGATGTAGGTTAAGCCTTTTGATTCTAATGCTTGGCTGAACTGTATCTGTTCATTAATCAATTCTGTCGCACGAATAAGATGGTTTGGGTGTCTGAGGTTTAGTAGCTCGTATGCCTCATGATTAGCAATCGAGATATATTTTTCGGCTACGTTCCATGCAGTGAGTCCCTCACTTCTCGCGCCCTTTTCCATTTTATCTTCACCATTATCGTCGTCGCTCGTCAGATGCCCGACGTCGGTGATGTTTTGAGTTCTTTCAACTGCGTAGCCCTCAGTCTCAAGTACCTTTACGAGAACATCCCAATAGATATATCCAAGCCAGTTGCCAATGTGGGGCTGCGAATAAACGGTCAGGCCACAGGTATAGAGTCTTACCACTCCATCTTGCAGAGTATGAAGTTCCTCGACGAGGCCAGTGAGAGTATTATGAAGTTTCATCAGCCGAATCCATTGCCTTCGCGGTCGCTGCTACTAGCTCCCCAACGACTGTGTCGTAGTTTTCGTACACCCTAAAACCGGCAGCGTATGGGTGACCGCCTCCTCCGAAGTAGCCTGCGATTTGTTCAGATATGGGCACGTTTGAACGGAGTTTTCCGGTGAGCTTACCATCTGGATAGGTTTTTATAGCTACGGCAACTTCAACGTCTTCAACTAGTCGCATTTCATCAAGTACGAGTACACTCGGATTGTATTGGTCGCTGTAGGCCTGTATTTCTTCCCAGGGTATGTGAACAAGAGCTAATTTGCCATCGAGCATATACTCGATTCGTCCCAGCAGGACTCCCTTATAATGAAGAATCTCCGGGCTTTTTTTCATAAACTGTCGACGTCTGTCTTCTATTGTTGCTACATGAGCACCGAGTGCGGTCAGCTCTGCAGCAATCTGGTAACTCTCTGGCGTAACGGACTGAATGCTTAG
>JAUPVA010000008.1 GCA_030917245.1 Patescibacteria group bacterium | reverse complement strand
GACGCTCTTCCGATCTGCACATGCGCTGCCGGTCGCAACCAACACTCCTTTAGCTTCGAGCAAGAATACAAGACGCTCGCCGTCAATACCAGGAATAGAGATATGGAGCGAACCGGGGAGTCGTCGCTTTGGATGACCCGTCACCATAAGATCCTGAAACTCATTAGTCAGCAGCCGCTGCAGCTCGTCGCGTAACATCGAGAGTCTTTCGGCCTCGCCTTTTCGTCTAGCAAAGGCCCTCTCGGCAGCTACCGCAAACCCTATGGTGCCGGCGACATTTTCGGTTCCGCTTCGTAAGCCTCGCTCCTGGTTTCCACCGACGATCTGCGGCGCTACCTGCACCCCAGGCTTCGTCCATAGTAGCCCCATTTGCTTCGGTCCGTACATTTTTCCGGCGTTTAGCGTCAGCATATCTACTCCCAAGCGAGCAACATTTACATCAATCTGACCGAAGCCTTGCGATGCATCGCAGTGTAACCAAATTGGACGCTTTTCTCCTGCATCTTTGCGGCGCTGGCGTTCAGTCAAAATAATCGTCGCAATGTCTCGGAGAGGCTGTATCGTTCCAATTTCATTATTTGCCAGTTGTATACTTACGAGCTCAGTATCTGGCCGAAGCGTCTGGGCGACTGCCTCGGCAGAGATAATTCCTTTACTGGTAGGTTCGACAAGCGTATGTTCTAATCGCGCCGCCGCTGCCAATACTGCATCGTGCTCAATGGCAGAGGTAACGACATGGCCCGAAATTCCACCGAACGCTAAATTTATCGACTCGGTTGCTCCGGCGGTCATAATTACTTCGTCTCCCCGACCACCAAATGTATGAGCGATTCGAGATTTAGCCTCTTCATATTCCCGACGTACTTGGACGGCTGGCGCATACGGACTCGATGGATTATAAAAAAAATCCGTTAAGTACGGCTTCATAGCCTCAAGCACGCGCTTATCAACAGGGGTGGCCGCAGCGTGGTCAAGGTAGTACATAGGAGTTGTCATTACTCTAGCAATTATATCAGCTGGAGCCGAGCGGCTGGCCGGTCATGGGGTCTTTTTCGTAGACCTTACGCATAACACGTTCGTAATAAAGCTGAATTGCCTGCAGTAAATTGTCGAGCTCACGACCTTCAATATAGCTGTAACGGGCGCCCTCTTGAGCTTTCAGTATTTTGTCCCCTTGAATTTCATATCTCGTCGTTGAGCTGACTTCCTTGCCGTCTGCATCTTTATATGACTCGTACCAAATACAGGTAGATTGGTCGAGACAAAAGAATTCTCGTTCGTGGCCTTTCGGTATGGGGCCGAACAGTTCTCGTCCGATCTTACTTTCACGTTGTATCAATTCACGCTCACTCAGTTTACGAGTATCAACGCGCCCTTTCGGTAAACGGAGATACGATAAATCATCAGTATTACCTATAAGCAGCGTCAAGGTCTTCTTTAGAACACTCATGCGGCTTCCTTTAAGAACGGAGTGTCTTCTGGGCGCATGCGCTCTATTCTCTCTATTTGGAGACGGCTAAGTTGCTGCGAGGCTATAGCAACTCGCGAGGGCTTCGTCTCAGGCGTTTGTGAGTACGCTTCAAATACCATGCGGCCAGCGGCAATAACCTTCGGATCATAGTTAGGAACCGTATTATTCCGATGAAAATCAACTTGGACTCCTTCAGGAGAGTCCTCAAAACGTGCCCCTTCTCGCTGGGGAATATTATATTGCGAATTGATAGGTTGCTCGCTCACGCGCTGACACTCCTGATGCATAATCACAGTTGATAATCGTTGATATTTGGTGTTAGAGACCTATTCTCTTGTTACAAAGAAAACAGGTGTGATGCATTCGCGGATGTGACTCGTGCTATCGTTTCGAGTTCTACCTCACGCCTATTGGCGTGATACTCGGCCACATGCCGGACGAACGCTGGCTCATTTACTTTACCACGGTGTGGCGCTGGTGTCAAGAACGGTGCATCGGTCTCCAGGAGCATCCTCTCCAGAGGAATTGCGTCAAACATTGCTTGTTGAGACGCCTCCCGCGTGAAGGTTGAAATACCGTTTACCCCAATATAAAATCCTTCGTTCAGTCCGCGTTCCATGTTGTGCTTTGTATCAGTAAAGCTATGAAGGACTCCCCTAATATTCCTAAAATTACTCAAAATTGGCCAAAAATCGTCAAAGGCGCTGCGAACATGAAATATTACGGGTAGCGATGCATCTGCTGCGAGCTGTAACTGGGCCTCAAAAGCCAAAATCTGCACGTCACGTGGGCTATGGGTGTAAAAATAGTCGAGTCCTATTTCGCCTACCGCCACCAATTTATCTGATCGCTTCGAGACAAGTTGCTCTACTGTCTCGTGTCCATCCTTAGAATCATGCGGATGCGTGCCAACACTTGCCCACACCTTGTTGTGTTGCTCGGCGAACTCGATTGCTTGCCCTGAAGACGCATTATCAGTTCCAACGCATATCATCGCGCCAACACCACCGCTCAGTGCACGCTCGAGAGCCTCGTCTGCATGCGGGTATGACGGCTCGTGGATATGACAGTGTGTGTCAGTCAGCATGACTATTGTCTCGCTGATGAACTTGGTGCCGTGTGCGAATAGATTTTAGGAAATAGAACACCCTGTGAAGGTACGACCACTCCGCTTTCAAACATTGTATGAATGGCAGCCGCGACATTTGGCATAAACGGCACTAGTAAGTCACCAACTTGCAAAAGGTTACCCACGCAATGCGCTAACACTTCGGTTAAATGTGCTTCGGCATCGGTATCATTATCTTTGTTCTTGGCAATAACCCATGGCTTCACATCATCAATATATTTATTGAGCGATCGTACAGTCAGCCAGACCTCATCGATGGCTTTGTTAAACTCGAGTCGTTCCATAGCTTCATGGTATGGCTGCATGTCGTGCTCGCCAAGCGGTGCATCGCCGATTACCCCGGCTTGGTATTTTGTAAGCATATTTGCTACACGGGCGACAAGGTTACCGAGATCGTTAGCCAATTCGGTGTTATAAGCGTTTTCAAATTTTTCCCAGGTGAAGTCTCCGTCGTCGAGGGTTGGGATATGACGCGAGAAGTAATAGCGGAACGCATCGATGCCATATTGATCAATGATTTCGTTCGGATCAATCACATTACCGACCGTTTTACTCATTTTCGCCCCACCTACAT
>JAUPVA010000090.1 GCA_030917245.1 Patescibacteria group bacterium | reverse complement strand
CTGGCTAACGTAACATGCCCGTCGAGAAGCCTCACCAGCAGACTAAAGCCTGCTCCGAATGAGACGTTGCGATCTTTGGTAAAGATTCGTGTCGCCACATATGGTACGTCACTGGCACCATATGCCCAGCGTCGAAGCTGTACAAACTGAGCCTTTAGCGTCTTAACGTAGGTGTCACTGAGCACTGCATCTTGATAGATTGGCACGTAGATTGGAATCACTTCGTATTTACCTCCAAAGTAAAACCAACTGCGCCAGTACTGATGTCCGTCCTCAACAATCGTTCGCTTGCTCCAAAAGTCCATTTCAACCAAAGCTTCCATTGGCTGTGAATGTGAAGCAAAGTTACGAAGCGTGTGCGGTCGCATACTTGAAATAATGTTCCAAAACGAGTTACCCGTCGCGACAACGCGCATTGGCGCCGGTACATCCCAAATGTTATTCAAAAACAGCGACACCGGCTGGAATGCTAAGTGCTTGCGGTCATCGTGAACAATAAATTCATACGCAACGTAATCAAAGTATGTGGCATGTGGTCGATTGTCGCTATCGAGAGTTGTCACAATGACGTCGCGGTACTCAATCTTCTGCTTCTTTAGCCATTTTGCTAAAAACTGGCCAGCATAGGTTATATTCGCCCCCTTGCCGACTACTTCGTCCGGCAGATTCTTTGGGTGCTGCACAATTTCGAGTGCTTTGAACCTGTGCGCATATTCATCGCGCAACTGTTTAACCGTCCCTTCAATCGCTTTACCGCCCCTTTCTTCATACGCAATCACCAGAATGATCTGCTTTGGATTAAACGTACCATTGACCACCGATTCAATCGTCGGCTGTAGCACGTCGTACGGCTCGTTATAGGTGGCGATAATAACGGCGTTGTAGACATCAGATGGTTTTGGGTATGCATCGGGAGCCGCCGACATCAACCGCAAGTTTTCAGTGTGGGCCCGCATGCCAAGTGCGCTTGAGTTACTTTTTTGCACACGCTGTAGCGACGCCGAAGGATTTGCAAGATCCATTAACCTCGCATGCCAGTCAACTTTTTGCGCTCGATCAATTGTGCGTGATCCTTTGAGTGTATGGTACGCAATACCTGACGCCTTAATTAGTAAGGTGACAATTACTAGTAGTACATATATACCGGTTAGTAACGGGTTAATCAGGCTTAAGACAACGAGAAGGAGTATGGAACCCCAGCTAATAATTCCCGGTACCATTTCAAAAAAACGGTAGAGCCGGCTGCGATTTTGGAGAGGTATTTCGAGATCAATCATGGTTAATTAAGGTATGCAATGCCTAAGACCGAATAGGTATACACAAACGCAAGAATCAACACGACGAGTGACAACCAAGCGAATCCGTGCGCCAAAGGACGTAGGCCAATAACGACCAATTTTGCAATCATACCCAAGTGAGCCACGATAAACATCACACCAAAGCCAACGAAACTCAGTAAATACCACCATTTCTCACGGTAAAAGTGCGTTTCGCCGTAGGAGGTATAGCGAGTAGCGAGCTGTAAATCGCTGGCTTGCAAGCTAAATGCAAGGTAGATAAGGTAAACGATACCGCCGATAAAAATTCCGGTCATCAGTAGCATTGTCGGCCGGTCGGCCAAGATTTGCTTGAGTGTAGATCGTAGTATATGTTTCATAGTTATATGGAGCCGCTGACCGGATTCGAACCGGTGACCTACGCTTTACGAAAGCGCCGCTCTACCAACTGAGCTACAGCGGCACATGTCACTTCACGTGTAGCTTTGTACCCGCTTATTATATCATCTCACTGGTGAATATATGACATTCTCTTGGGCTGTTGCACCAGAGGTCGAAATTTGCTACTATACCTTAAGTTCATACCTCGTGCGCTCGTAGTGAAGGGGTTATCACGCCTCCCTGTCACGGAGGAGATCGCCGGTTCAAATCCGGTCGAGCGCGCCAAGATAAAATACGCACCGTTTGGTGGGTATTTTTTCTTAGTCAGTTACCTGTTTTAGAAGCGCCGAGTAACAGTCTTAATGTCTACTCTACGCTTAAAACGGAGCAGCGACCAATCATCATCAAGAGAGATTTGTGTCACCGGCAGTAAGTCATGTGACTCGAGCGCACTCCAACCCTGGTCTCGGCTGATGTCCGAGCGAAGCTTGCCCGACAACTTGGGGTACGCAACCCACAGGGCCGTTTCGGGACCCACTGCCTGAGCTGCAATGTTCGCATATCGCTCAACAGCGGCAACGTTTTCAACAAATAAAATGACAAAATCAACGTCCTCCCCTGGCTGTTGAATAACTTGTGCCGGATCGTCGAACCCTAAGTCATCAACCGTAAATGATTCAGGCGGGTTAAGCACCATACCCCTCATGTCTGATCGGAGATACATTTTTTGAGCGGCTGTCTTAACCATGGCGCTACTCGCTATCGTGCAAGCGTTGTTCAACAAAACGCCAGTTAACAACGTTCCACCAGGCGTTCACATAGTCGTCGCGCTTGTTTTTATAATCAAGATAATAAGCATGCTCCCACACATCGAGACCAAGCAGCGGCGCCTCGCTTCCCTGCATTATCGGACTGTCCTGATTGGCATTCGTCGTAATGCTAAGGTCGGGCATTAACCAGCACCACCCACTGCCGAATACTGATAAAGATTTAGCAGTAAATTCATCAACGAACCCCTGGAAATCGCCATACTGAGCAACTAATTTGTTCGCTAGTTCTCCCGTCGGTTGGCCTCCCCCGTCCGGGCTCATCCACTGCCAAAACAAACTGTGGTTGTAGTGACCGCCGCCGTTATTACGTATGACTGTCCGGACGTTTTCAGGTAAGCTGTCGACGCCGCGGAGCAGCGATTCGAGCGACTGATCTTTTAGTTCGGGAGCATCGTCCAGCGCTTTGTTGAGCTTATCGACATATGCCTGGTGATGCTTCGAATGGTGAAGCTGCATAATGTCTTTCGATATGTAGTTGCCAAGTGCTGCATAGTCGTATGTCAAATCTGGTAGCTGATACATGTCACCTCCTTGTCTTTCTAGTATAGAACGTTTTAGCGTCAAGCGGCTACAAAGATTAGCGGCGAATAACTTCGCTACTCGACTGCTTGACGTCGATGTACTCAGAAATCTTCTTGTTTTTGGCAAGTGCCTTCAACTGCTCGCTAAACACTGTTAGCGGGATTCGAATGTAGTTATAGCTTACCTGCTTTTCGTTTGACTCTACCAACTGCACCACATAGTAGCCGTTTCGTTCAAAGCTGCCATCGTTTGAGCGAAAGAACTTCGAGTAATCGCCCGTGTTAAGCTTAGCCGCTTGTTGAGTAACTCCTCCGTCGTGGTTCGTCTTTGGCACTAATGAGCCAGTTGAACCCAGCTGAACAGCGTAGCCTTTATCTTGAAGTTGCTTTGCAACGTCGGCGAGCCCTGGCTTTGGCGTCGCCGCCAACAATGTTTCGGCAGCTTTTTTTGCACTATTTGCCTTCGTATCTATTTCGTAGGCCACTGCTTGTCGAGTAAGTGACCGTCGAATAATCTGGCGGTATTCGTCCTGGGTGTAGCCAAGCGTACTTAAGGTGGAATCGTCGTAGATATCTTGAGAGATTTTACCCGACACAGTGTTTAAGCTGGCGTTAATCACATCCGTTACTTGTTTGTCGGTGACTTCAAGGCTCTTTTCTCGGGCCACCTTGGCCGCGTAGGCGTCAGCAATGGCGCCGTCGAGTGCCTGGCGCTTCATAAATTCGACCTGACGCTTCCCGTCCTCGCTCTTTAGGTTGAGTCGCTCTGACTGCTCGAGGTAATGCTTCGAGCCAGACAGACTCATAAGATAATCACTGTAGCGAACCTGCGTACCGTCAATAGAAGCAACTGGCACTGGTAATATGCGCGTAACGCGGTAAAAGAACGTGCTGGTATTTTGCGCTGGGTACAGCTGCCACCAAATAATCAGTCCAGCTAGGAGAGCAGTTACGACAATAATAATAACCGCATTAAAGACAAGCTTATGACGTTCATACTGGTGCGGGTATTTAAATTTTCGACCACCGGCCAAAATTTGCTCCCTGTGCTCAGCAACCGTCTCGTTTGTAATACGTGACGGCGGTTGTTCAGACTGCTTAGCCTTCTTCTTCAATGTTGGTCGTTTCATAGGCTCCTTGCTTTTCGATCGCGTTCATTACGGCGTCTTGCAGCTTGTTGTAAGTCTTTTCAGGGTGTTCGACTTTATGGATAACCAGGTCCCCGACAAACGTCTGGATGACCATGGTTCCGAAGCCAAATACTTCACCGCTGAATCCCGGTATATTATAGCTTATGTTTTGAATTTTCGACAGGCGAAGCTCGACGACATCTGTTCCAAAGAAGCCCTGCTGAGTTACTTGCCGAATACGCTCATTGGTCACAATGTAGACGGTGTAATACCACAGCATAAAGTGGTAGCCAAAAATAATTAAGCCAAGTAGTAGTCCGCCGACAGGCAGCAGGAACAGCATTAGGTTGTCTTGCCAGATAAGAGGTGGAATGGCAGATACCGCAAATGGTATGAGTAGCCCATAGAACCCTTTACGCATCGCAATGATATGACGGCGGAAAACAAACAGTAGTTCCTCCCCTTCACGCTGACCCTCGAACGCTTTTTTGACCGTGTCTTTGTTGGCCTTCTTCATGGCATCAGTATAACAGATATTTCATGCTACAATAACAGAGGTACACGCCTCGGTAGCTCAATTGGATAGAGCAGTTCCGTCCTAAGGAAAAGGTTGCAGGTTCGACTCCTGCCCGGGGTACCAAGTTGCCCTAGAAAAAATAGACCTGCAAGAGGTCTATTTTAGTAGCTACGGGCAAGGTCCTACTTGTCGGCGGTGGGTCGTTCGTAGTCGGCGTACGCCGCTTGAAGCCGCGTAAAGGTATCCTGGACATCATAGTCGTGCAAGAGTTGCTCATCGAGCGTACTGACGCGCTTCATGTTTGGCGACTTGTACACCGGTAATACCTCTGGAGTTTCATGGTACGTTGGACTTCCGTCTACCGTCTTACTCATAACATGCGTTCCAAGCTTACGTCGGACCGACGGCATATTACGAATGCGGTCACCTACGCTGGTGGTTTGCAAGGTAAAAACTTCAGGTGTGGCGTCTGGCTTCGGCAATAATGCCTGGCGGTGCCTACCCTGAGTCAAAATGCGCTCTCTCGTTTGAGGGCCAATATCGTATGGATCAACCGTCGCTTCGACGACGAGTAGCGAACCTTCTTCGTCGTTGTGACCAACCACATAATACGGGACATCGAATCGCGTCACGCTTTTGGGAGCTTCGACGTCAACGCCGAGGTAATCGACATGCTTTTTGCGGACCAAAACGACGAACGGTACGTCTTCATCATTCCGGTTGTCCTCTGGAAGTTCGATTGACGGCAGACCAAACTCCGACTCTGCCGATAGGCTCGGAAGCCGAAGAGCTAAATTGCGTATATCATAAAGGGTTACATCGTCTCGTGCTTGTTCGTATGAGCCGACACTACGATTATTTTCAACATTTTTTTGTTTTTTGGGTTGTTCGTGGTTCATTTGTTTTATATTATCACATACATTCATTTATGTCAAGCGTGAGCACCGTGAAACGCTCTGCATTGGTACACTAAAATAGAGAAAAACTTCACATATCCCGTCCTTAATGCCTGATACACTTTGGGGAATAATCGTAAATGAAAGGAACATTCAGTTATGGCAGAAGAACCTCGAGAAGTTATTGTGGAACGGGAACGTGAACCGCGCTCATCAAATGTCGGCACCATTGTTGCGGTAGTGATTGGAGTACTGATTTTGCTTGCCCTGCTTATTTGGGGACTACCTAACCTAACCGGCGGCAACAATTCGACCACCGATGTGGATGTTGAGGCTCCCGTACCAACTACTGGCACTGGCACCGCCGAATAATTGCGGCAGTCCTTCACTAAAATACCCCCTTGTTCAGGGGGTATTTTATAAGTAAGCAGTAGACAGGCTCAACCCAGTAGCAAGAAGGGACTCGCCACGGCACCAATGAGGAACCACAGTATACCCAGCACAATGAGAATAACTGGCCACAATACGACGAGCAGTACGAGAGCAATCAGTGACTTAACGACGACCGGTCCAATACTTACAGTGCCCCCGCCACGCTGTGCAACCAACTCTGGGTTGTTTTGCTGCCACATCTTTACCATAATGGCCGAAATTACTGTAAGAGACGCATCAATAACGCCTGCCGCACCGAGTAAGCGCCAATAGAACGCATCCTTGCCAAGGAGTGACCACCCCTCGCCTGCTCCGATGATGGCAACCATTAGCATGAGTGCCACGGCTATGATAAATACAAAGTTTAAAGCGATAACGGCATTGAGGGCCTTGCTGTATTTTCGCAGGCTATACAGAACATCTGAATGGATCCCGGCAATTAGTGCAATAAACATAGCGCCGTAACTTCTAACAGCCATGTCGCCCGAGATTACATCCCAAATCGTTAAAATCGTAATAATAAAGCTGGCGATGAGCAAGCTAAACAACGTAACGTTCGTAATCGTGAATGGGCTCTTACCCGTTTTTTCCTCTTGCCTAAAGAGTGCCGACGTATAGCCGAGTATCAAGAACACGTGGACTGCCATTGATGCAATGACACCGATTGTCTTCCAGACGGTTGAGCCAAAATCACCGATGAGTATTGCTATAACAGACACCACTGCAGCCGCGCCCACACAAGCGATGAGCGTCAAAAAGAACATTCGTTTAATAAATTGTAGTCTTTTTACCAGCTTTGCCGAGACGACATTTGTTACCACCATGTTTTGTGCGGTCTGTGCCTGAAATTGTGGCGCAGCTGGTTGCTGCACCGGTTGCTGTGGGGCTTCAGCCGTCGTTTGAGCTGGCGGTACGACTGGAGGATTGGTATCCGCCTGTTGTCGCAGTTGTTCTTCGTCGTTAATTGGGCTCATATCTTGCATATTGCCCGAATAGTAGCACAAAACGACAGGCTCAACAATGCATAAGCGACATGCATAACAAACAAAAAGTAGCTACGAATATACGTAGCTACTTTTTACGAATTACCGTTTTAGCGCGTGAATTTTTCGTGCAGAGCTTGGTAATCAAACATTTCATCACCAGAGAACCAGTGATTAATCTCTTTCTCAGCTTCTGCAGGGTCGCCCGAGGCGTGAATCAGGTTAGGTATACCCTTTTCGGCATCATCAGCGTATCCATAGCTCATATGACTGTAGTCGCCACGAATCGTACCAGGCGCAGAAGACTTCGGTTCTGTGGCGCCGACCATCTTGCGAACCAGAGCGACTGCCTCGACACCTTCGAATACCATAGCGATGACCGGACCGGCACTCATCATTTGAAGCGTAATGTCAAAAATCTTATCGCCAGCTCGGGTTTTAAGAGTACCGATCTCTTCATAGTGCTTATAGTAATGCTGGTGGTCTGGTGCTAGCATCTTTGTGGCAACAATACGCAGTCCGACACGTTCAAAACGGGTCAAGATTTCGCCGACCAATCCACGCTGAAGGGCGTCAGGTTTAAACAATACTAAAGTTTGTTCGAGGTGATTACTCACGAGTGCTCCTTTGATGAAGGGTTGATGTATCTACCCTTATTGTACCAAAAGCACACTCACCACGACAGCCGCCAATGCGATTCGATACCAGCCGAACAAAGCGAGGCCATGCTTAGACAAGTATTTGAGCAAAAAGTGAATCGCCAGCATGGCAGCGACAAACGCCGCCACATTCGCAACAATAATGACATCAAGATGCTGCGCCATATATGCCCTATCGGCTGGTTTTAATAGTAATTTACCGATCAGACCGAACATAATTGGAATTGACACCATAAAGCTGTACTCGGCGGCGGCCTTGGGACTAAGACCCATGATTCGGCTGGCAATGATAGTCGAGCCACTCCGTGATACACCAGGAATCAAAGCGAACGCCTGGGCACAACCAATAACAAATGCTCTGCGTGGACTTAAATCCGTGCCCGTTTCGCGGGGAGACTTTTTAGGCAGCTTGTCGACGACAACCATTAACACACCCACGAGAGCTAGCATGATTGACACGGTGAGCGGATTAAGAAGCACCGTGC
>JAUPVA010000089.1 GCA_030917245.1 Patescibacteria group bacterium | reverse complement strand
GTGCTTTGAGTATGAACAATGGAGCAAGTCAGTAGCGGATGTTATTGAAGTAGGGGCGGGGACCGCCCTGTTTAGCGTTGAATTAGCCGCAAGAAATCCTGATAAGACTTTCGTTGCGATTGATGTTAAAGCTGATCGCTTGCAAAAGGGTGCTTACGCGGCGGAAGAAAAAGGGCTTACGAACATTCGGTTCCTTCGAGTACGAGCCGATCAGCTTGCTGATTGTTTTCAGCCAGGCTCAATAGAAACGATTTGGCTTACCTTCGCTGATCCGTTTCCGAAGCGCCGATCTGCCGGACGGCGCATGACTCACCCCACGTTTCTGAAAATTTACCAATCATTACTCCGAAAGGAGGGCTCAATTATTGTTAAGCATGATTCGCCAGAATTTTTTGCCTGGAGTCTTGAGCAGCTAGTTAGCTCTGGGTGGCTTATTGAAGAGTTGGCGTTTGATCTGCATGAATCTGATTTAGCCGATACATACGACGTTAAGACGACGTATGAGCAGCGGTGGATTGCCGAAGGCCGAACGAGTAGTCTGGTCCGGGCCGTCCCGGCTCACCCTGATCAACTGGTATAATGCGAGTATGCAATTATCAGACTACTCAGCTCAAGCAATTTCTACTGATTTATACAACATGGAAGGACAGCCGATTGATTCTCATGCCATGTTAGAAAAGGTTTTTGGGTTGGTGGGTGAAGCTGGCGAAGTCGCTGAGAAATTTAAAAAGATTTTACGCGACAAGGACGGCAAGGCTACCGATGAAGACAAAAAAGAACTCATGAAAGAACTTGGTGATGTGCTGTGGTACATCAACTCAGTCGGCATGTATCTTGGATATACGCTTGATGAAATCGCTCAAGCAAATCTTGACAAAGTACTCAGTCGCCGCGAACGTGGAATGACCATGGGTAGCGGCGACAACCGCTAATCTAGGAGTTGACCACGCACCCAGCTATCAACCGAACCTGCGCCCATGCATAGTACAAGCTGACCATCGGCCCGGTGTTTTTCGATTACTGTCCATAACTCATCGTTCATTTCTGCAATATGGATACTACCGCGGTTGGCAATATCGCGTACGAGTTCATCTGGCGTCAGAATTGACAAACTCGTATCTTCGCGGCTGAGATACGTTGGTAGCCAATAGACTACCGCCGCATCGGTAAAGCAATTGCGATACAGACTTTTAATTTCATGTTGGCGAACGTTTTGATGAGGCTGATACACTAGCACGACCTTGTCGGAAAGTTCACGTGCCATCTGCAGTGTTGCGGCGATTTCAGTGGGATGATGGCCGTAATCAGAGTACAGATTTTCGGCTACTTTTTCGAAGCGTCGGTTGGTGCCTGGAAACTGTTCAATGACAGTGCGATTCGTCTGATTTTCACCGATAGCAAGTTTTTCGAGCGCCTTCAGTACAAGCGTGGCATTGCGGCGATTGTGAACTCCAGGGAGCGACAATGAGTCAATCACCTCGTCATTTTGCAAACACCACGAGTCAGGATAGCGCGCAGAAATACTGTCGCTATCGCGTTGCCAGAGAATGGCAAACTTTGATTGGTAAATGAACTGACGAAAAGCCGCCGCGTAATCGGCTTTGGTGGGATAAGTGTCGCTGTGGTCATAGCCGATCGATGTCACGATGCTGAGGTAGGGCGAAAAGTGCAGAAAGTTACGGTCAAACTCGTCACACTCGTAGACAAAGTACTCGCTCTGAGGGTCGTAATGACCGCTTGGACCGAAGCTAATAGTAGACCCCACCGAATAGCTGATGGGAACGCCTATTTCTTTTAGAGCCCAGACGAGCATACCGGTCGTCGTCGTTTTACCGTGAGTACCGCTGATGGCCAGTAGCTTGAGCTTCTTTTCGTTCAATATATGAGACAGCAGTTCATCGCGTTTGGACGTCTTGATGCCAAGCTTACGAGCAGCCAATAGCTCGGGGTGATCATTGGGGAGAGCCGCCGTATAAACGAGCCAATCGATAGGGTTCAAGGCATGTTCAGCTTCCAGTAGTTCTGAATCCTGGCCAATCCGTACAGTGATACCGCGCGCGGTTAATTCTTTGGTCGTCAAACTTTCGGCTACGTCACTGCCTAAGACGGTATAGCCGGCATCGTGGGCTATTTGTGCCAGCGGTCCTAAAGCGACGCCGCCGATGCCAGAGAAGAATATGTTCATATCGGCATTATACCACTAGTGCTTAAAGGGTAATTCGCGTATACTGAAGTTAAACCGAGCAAACGGGAAAAATACAAACAGGCATCATGATACAAGCATTTTTTATCCGATTTCTAAAGCGGCGCCATTTTTGGCGTTATGCAACATTTAGTGAGGTCGCAGAACTGTACGCTTCCCGTACGATGCGGTTGTTTGCGCTGCGTATGGCTTCCGTATTCACATCGATTTACCTATACCAGCTTGGCTATAGTTTGGCATTCATTGCTTTTTTCTGGATGGGATTCTATTTACTCAAGGTAGTCTTTGCATGGCCGTCTGCTCGTATAGCGGCAAAACGAGGACCAAAGCACGGCACGCTGATTAGTAATATTATTTCGGCCGTATCGATGGTGCTATTAATCTATGTCGGATCGCCTGAGTACGGGCTGTTTGCTTTGTTTGCTTGGTGCGTTATGCAGGCGTTCTCGGGCTGTTTGAACGACCTGTGCTATATGGTGGACTTTTCGAAAGTGAAGAGCGTTGAGCATGCTGGCAAAGAAATTGGCTACATGAACATATTCGAACGAGTCTCAAGTGGACTCAGCCCAGTGATTGGGGGGTTCTTGGCGTTTCTTGCCGGGCCTCATTTTGTGATGGCGGTGTCGGCACTATTATTCCTTCTTTCGAGTGTCCCTCTGCTGCAAACAGGTGAACCAACCAAGACGAATCGCCGGTTGAACTTTGTTGGCTTTCCGTGGCGCACGACATGGCGATCCTTTGTTGCCGAGGCAGCAATCGGGTATGACGTATTCGTGACCGCAACCGCCTGGTCGTTGTTTATGACGGTAGGAGTGTTCGTTGCGACAAAGGATAATAATGATATCTATGCTCAGGTCGGTGCAGTGACGTCTGTGGCTATGTTTGCATCGCTGCTTGCTTCGTACGTATATGGTAAGCTCATCGACCGACGCCGCGGCCGTCAGCTTTTGATAGTGAGTACCATTCTGAATACGCTAGTGCACGCCGGACGTCCTTTTGTGACGACACCACTTGGTGTGGTGTACACCAACGTTGCGAATGAGTTGGCGACCACCGGGATGTCAATGTCGTTCATGCGGGGCCTGTTCGATACAGCAGATTTATCGGGTCGGCGAATCGAGTACTTATTTATTATCGAAATGGTAGTGAATCTTGGCGCTGCGCTGTCTGCGGCGTTTCTTGGTGGTCTGATGCTCGTCTTAACCGACATAGTATCGCTTCAAGTATTCTTCGCTATTTCGTCGCTCGTAACACTGATTATTGCTACGCCACGCTTCAGCCTGTATCGACGCTAGTGCATGCTATACTGATACCAACGATAAAAGGGTGAGGTAGCAGCGAACGCGGTGGCGGATAGGCGACAGATAAAGCAGGGGCTCAGCTGGTTGCAACGGGTACGGACGTGGCAGCTTATTTTGCTCTTGATCATTGTGGCGGTAATTGCCGCAACTTTTCTTCGGCTCAATAACATTGGGATGATTGAACGCAGAACG
>JAUPVA010000088.1 GCA_030917245.1 Patescibacteria group bacterium | reverse complement strand
TTTTTTCAGCTCAGAAATCGCTGTGAGCGTGTCTGGTAAATGGGTATACTCTTCATTCATTTTTCCCGACAGCGGGTTACTAAAGTCTAGCGTGTCAAATATCGTCCGTAGTAGCTCGTACGCACTTAGATCCGAAGCGGGGCGAAAATCTGCCCCTTGGTAAAAGTATTCACTATTCTTGTTAATGACTTCGCTTCCGAAACTATGGAACGTATGGATGGCAACTTTGTACGCATCTTTTCCGATAATTTCGGTCAGACGTCTGCGCATCGCCGCGGCGCCACTCTCGGTAAAAGTCAGGCAAAGTATATTTTCGGGTAGTGTATCAGTCCGGCGCAATATATTAGCTGCTCGCATGCTAAGAAGTTCGGTTTTACCGGTGCCAGGACCAGCGACGACCATGAGGGGTCCTTCTATCGTATCGACTGCGTCTTTTTGACGTGCATTCAGTTTCTTGTAACGAGTCTCGAAGTCCATTACTCTCATTGTATCAGTATAAGGACAGCTATTTTTAATGCCGATGATACAATTGTCATATGAATGAGAGTGTTTACGATGATCTGGCGTTAGAACAAATCGCGAAAACACGTTTCGGTTTACCTATTGAAATCGATCATGTAATCGTACGTGGTATTCCGGTCAGTCGCGTTGCGACCGCTACTCTTTTTTTGACTACCAAAAAACAATTACTTTTGTATGTAAGCGGAAGTTCAAAACTTTTGTTTTCAGATGTAAAAAAAATTGTCAGCCGCATGGGATTAACGGCTGAACTATATCTACCCCCTAAGGGCCAACCTCATTATTTCGACGATATTGGCCGAACGAAATTTTCAAAAGTGTTTCCGGGTCGAACCAACCCAAATGCGTCTGATTTACAGTACTACCGTACATTAGCTCCTTATAATCCGGCATTGATTCAAATTGCAGAGGTCAAAACTGGCGAGATAAAGCAGTTTGATACCGATGCAAAAGGTCAATGGCGTACGGCGGCGAAATTCGCATATCGCCGAATCAAAACGATTTAGGCGTTGAGGTCGAGAACTACCAGATGTTCAATGTGGGGGGTGGCTGGAAAAAAGTTATAGCCTGTATGAGCGCGGATGCCATAGGCCTCGGCGAGGAGCGCAACATCTCGTGCCTGTGTAACAGGATTACAGCTGAGGTAGATAATGCGAGATGGCTTCTGTTCAACCAAGCGATGAATGACATCTGGATGTAATCCGGCTCGCGGAGGATCTAAAATAATTGTTGCATGAGGCGAAATATGCTCCAATGCCGCTTCACTCGCTGCATGAACAGCAACAGCCGAGCTACCAAGTCGTTTGATGTTCTGCTTCATCTCGGCCGCCGCGTACGGATCGAGCTCGACTAACGTAAGGTCAGTGCCTCCGATTGTGAGGCCTATTGTACCCACGCCACTGTACATGTCTAAGACCGGCCCTGGGTGAAGCCACTTCTGCATGTCGCGTAACGCCATTTCATACAGTGGTATGTTTACCTGAAAAAACCCTTCGGTGGCGTAGTTAAATTCGATACCCAATATAGAATCCGTTAATACGGTATTGCCATACGTTGCTAAACGCTCGGTAATACGACTAGCGGGGCTTTTAGGATCGGAATAGATGATTTCGCCACCTTGAGCTTGGAGCAGTTTTGCCTCGGGCTGGGAAATGTATTCGATATCGATATCTTTGACGTAAAGCTGCCATGTGCAGTTTCCTGCGACGTCACACCGTATGAGGAGCGTTTTAAGGCTACGTGCTTCGATAGACTTGGCACGTAACACATCGCGAATTGCACGAGCCAGCACGTTAATCGGTTCTTGGGCTAAAGAGGTGCCGTCAACCGCGACTTTACCTTTACTCCCGCGGATAAAAAACGCGAGTTCGAGTTGTGAAGCCTCGGTATCCCAATAGAAACTGAACTCCACCTTATTCCGATAATTATAACGATGGTTGTCGCCACGAACTTCTATTGCTTTTGGTAGCACTATGTCGTGCAGCTCGAAGGCTTCTTCTATCAGAGCAGCCTTATAGTGCAATTCCGATTCCATGGCCATAATTTGCCAAGGACTTGTCGATAGGTAGCTTTGCGGGTCTCTTGGCTCGACCCGTTCATGGCTCGATGAAATGACTTCTACAACGCGACCTTCGGCTAGCCTCGAACGTTTTTTGGTAATTTGTACGTCAACGACTTCGCCTGGCAAGCCTCCCCATACGAATAGCTTACGACCATCAGGATGTTCGCCTAACGATTGTCCGCCACCGACAATCCGGTCGAGTGTGGTCCGTACTACTGGAAACTTTGCCATGCGAATTCGTTTAATGTATTACCGCTTTTCGATAAATGTGAGAGCTGAACCATGAGCACCGCCACGACCAGTTCGCCCGATACGGTGGACGTAATCTTCATACGTAGCAGGCGTGTCGAAGTTAATCACGTGACTGACATTAGGTATGTCGAGGCCGCGAGCGGCAACATCGGTTGCAATGAGTACCTTCACCTTGTTGGTCTTAAAGGCGTTTAGTGCTCGTTGTCGTTGGCTTTGAGATTTATTGCCATGAATAGCTTCTGAGGGAATTCCTTCTTTGGATAAGCTGTCGGCTAGCCGTTGAACGCCAAACTTTGTCTCGCCAAAGACAAGTACTTTGTCGAATTCGTCTTTAGACAGCATTCCTTTAAGTAATTCATGCTTGTGCGACTTGTCACTGGCTTCAACGATATCTTGTATAACATGATCTGATGTTTCGCCGGTTCGGACTGAAACTGTTTCAGGCGACTTCATGAAATCGTGAATCAGAGCTTGAATTGCAGGAGTGATAGTAGCCGAAAAACACAGCGTCTGACGGTCTTGCGGTAATAGTGCAGCAATGTCGCGAATGTCGTTAATGAATCCCATGTCGAGCATTCTGTCGGCTTCGTCGAGTACAAAGTGACGAACATTGTCGAGGTTGAGGGCCCGGCGGTTCAGTAGGTCCTTCAAGCGACCCGGGGTACCGATAATAATGTGCGGTCCACGCTTTAGTTCACGAATTTGACGGTCTATATTTGTGCCACCAACAACTACTGTCGTGTAAACACGCATGTCGTTAGAAAAGCGACGTGCCTCGTCGTTGATTTGCTGAGCAAGCTCCCGAGTTGGAGCCATGATTAATACGCTTCCGCGCTCTGGATTTGCAGTCAGGTGTGTCAGGATTGGCAGTAAAAATGCTGCCGTCTTACCGGTTCCGGTGTTAGCCAAACCAATAACGTCTTTTCCTTCGAGAACAAGTGGAATTGCTTGGTCTTGAATTGCACTTGGCGCTTCGAATCCAATCTTGTCTAGGTTCCGCTTAACGACGTCAGACAGAGCAAAATCGTTAAACTTGTGAGTTGGTACGTATACATCAGCTTTTGCAATGCTTGGTGTGCGGTTAATGAATTTCGAAGGGTGAATAAACGCCTTGCGGTTTCCTTTTGAGCGTTGTGGGCGTCCAGAAGAACGGCCGAAGCTGCTTTTAAATGCGCCGGCTGATTTAACGCGGCTGGTTGATGGGCGCGCACGAAAAGTGCGAGTATTTGATTGAGACATGA
>JAUPVA010000087.1 GCA_030917245.1 Patescibacteria group bacterium | reverse complement strand
CTATACGCAAACTTTGACACCCTTGGTGATTTGGCGGCAGAAGTTATAGAAAGTATTACCGTTTTATATCCCGAACTCGAGACGATTGAGTCCCAAGAAATGCTACTCAACCGTGCCATCGAAGCCAAGAAGCTAGGTTTTATTCCTGGCACCATAAAACTTATCACCGTATGTCACGGTTCATCGTTCCATCTTGCTAAAGCGAAGCGAGCTGTCCTCGAGGCAGAAAACATACATGTAGCGTATCGAGAAAAATTTACTCTAGAGGAGTCGGATTGTGTTATTTTCCCCACTAACTTTCTGAGAGAATCCTATCGCGATTCGGGAGTGAAGAACTTAGATGATCCATCCAGGGTGATTAAACGGCTGCCCTTCGACACGAGTCGCTTGCCGCGAGGTGACGGTGGTGCAAAGAAATTTAAGAGGCTTGTTTATATAGGAAAAACGTCGACGATAAAAGGGTTCGATTTATTCCTTGAGTCCGTTCTTGCGCTTAAAGAACAAGAGCCAAAAACGGCTCAGGAGGTAGAAGAGATCGTTATTATGGCGACAAGTACAGCGATTGAAGAGCCGTACTTGCGCGAACTGTTTCTTAAAGTTGAGGCTACCTTCTCGACAAAGATGGTTTCTTTGCAGAGGGAGGACTTACTGCGAACACTAGTCGAATATAGCTCTGATAGCTTAGCACTTGTGACGTATCGTGGAGATAATCACCCACTTGCAGTATTAGAGTTAATGGCGGTGGGACATGACTTTATTGCAGCAAATGCCGCAGGAACGCCAGAACTTATACAGTCAAAATATAAAAAACATAGCCTTGCAGAACCAGATCCGGTTTCTTTTGTGGCTAAGATAAAAGGTGCACTTGAAGATTCAGTATCGAGAAAAAAGATTACTCAGAATGTAGCGGCAGACTATTTATTGCAGCAGAAGAGCATAAACGAATCGTACAACAATGAATACCTGCACAACTTACCTAAACTGCTCCTTAAAACCATTACCGTACCAACAAATATTGATGCCTATATTATCAAGGATGGAAAAGCTGCTAAACAAGTCCGTAAAACAAAGAGCTCACTGCAAAGGCAAACACAGCAAGGTATCCGTATTCACGAAGTAGAGTCAGGCGATAATTTACCAGAAGCTAAAGAAAATAAATTATCTATTCGTGTGTATGCGGGGGACATCTTAACCTCGCGCTGCATAGAACAAATGGTGATGCTTATGCAGACAGACCATAATTGTCGAGCGGTTTTTTGTTATGAAAATACACCAACATACGAAGGTGGTCAGTACGTCACAACAAAAGAGTTTCATCCATCCGCACCACAGCTGGGAAGTTTCTTTTTACAGGAGAAATTTTCTCGTCGTGTAATTGGGATTTTTCGCGGAAAAATATTGGGAAGCGAATACACGGACTGGCATAGGGGTATAGACGTTGTGTCTCAAAAAGGAACTGTTCGGGTAGTGCCACGAATGAACCTTGAACTTGCGCAGATATCAAACTATCCAGATCAAGATTTACTTCGTTCGGTGTCTCGTTTTTCACACGCTTTTTCGGCACTTCCGGTTTTCGATGCCATGGTACTATTGTCCGAGTTGAAGCGTTTTGATGACCTATATTGGGGCACTCAGCTAACTAACCACCTAGATGCCATGTATATACGACGAGACGACCCAAGCATTACATATCATGCTCCCCGGGCACTAATTCAAGTATATCGTCACAGTGCACGCTTATTGCCTACAAAGATGCGACGAGGTATCTATTTGGGCTTACGTGGTGCATACAGGGCGGCTAGAAAGATATCGCGCAGGTAAACCTATCGTTCCAGGAAGGACTTCAGGAGGTTCTTGACACGTTTTGAAAGCACCCTTGCTGCGACTGAGCGAATTGACTGAGAGAAGGTTTTTTCTGATGAATCAGGAACGCCCAACGCATCGAGTATCCCGATATAACTAGCGGCGGTTAATTGAGGGTTTGTCTTGGGTATGGCACGATTCCTTGCCTTTACAAGGCAAGACGTGAAGTCTTTTGATTGACGCTTGCTGCTATAGACCTCCTCGACAAATTTTCGTGCTTTTTGCCTATCGACGGTGTCAATCGTAGCTACGTTTGAAAGAACTGTCGCCAGGGCCTTGCTCGTATTAGGAGAGTATAAAATGCCTCTATTATCCCCTAGCAAATCTCTGGTTGACAGGCAGTCGTAGCCAATAACAAGCTTACCGGCCGCGAGGGCTTCTAACGTCACTCTTCCCAGGGCCTCATTGTCTGAACACATCAGCACAATGTCGTGTGAAGACAGAAGTTCGACCTGGGGTGAAAACCCCGGCACAATACGCACATGATCCGACTGTTTTGATTTGAGGAGCTGTTGTAGGTACGCATCGTTGGCATTGGGTCCGCAAATGTCTAAAGAAAAGTTTGACCCAGGTAGCGATTGAACTGCGTTAAGTGCGATTAACTGGCCTTTTGAGGGTTTAATAGCACCCAGACAGAGCAGGCTTTGGTATGCGGGCTTGTCGGTCATGGGTATCTTAAGCAAATTTTTGAGATCAACTGACTGATGGATGATATCAATTTGTTCAGCGTTTACATAGGTACTTAAATGAGCTTTGACCGCAGTACTTATCGTCAATATTCTGTTCGAACACGCGCCGATTGTTTTTATGCTGTTTTCATATCCTCCAATAAATTGAAGATTGTGATCAATGTCCCCAAACTCATGAATATACCATATATGGGGCTTATTAAGTTCACGCGCAATAAAACCAAGCCAAGGAATTGTAATGGTATTGGTGAGTAAAACATCTGCTTTTTCCACAAGCTTTGATAACGCCTCGAGCGAATTATTTAGCTCTTTGCGGTTCGTAGGTTGAGGTGATGAGTTCGCCTCATAGCACCACCACGGCAACGGGATTTGGTGATACATATCTATACCGTCGACTAATTCAACTTGAGTAAATG
>JAUPVA010000086.1 GCA_030917245.1 Patescibacteria group bacterium | reverse complement strand
TCAGTAGCGCCAGGACTCGGACATACATTTGCCGTCGGGAACTGACCATTGTCCACTTGAAAAACCTTCAACTGCTTCACCGCAGACGACAACGTCGATTGCAGTTGAGATGCCGTTGCCCTGCCTGTCACTCCGTTAAACGCAATTGTGGTTATCACTGCCAGTACACCAATGACGACTACGACAATGAGTAGTTCTACAATCGTAAATCCGCGTGTAAGCATAATTAATTTTAAGTATAACATCTTTAAAAAAACAAAAAATTCTCAATTGCTTGAGAACTAATGTGGTACTGGGGGTAGGATTCGAACCTACGAAGGCATATGCCGACAGATTTACAGTCTGTTGTGTTTGACCGCTTCACTACCCCAGCCTATGTGGAGCCGCTTCACGGATTCGAACCGTGGACCTACTGTTTACAAAACAGTTGCTCTAACCAACTGAGCTAAAGCGGCATCTCGAAATATTGTACAAAAATAAGAGGTCGAATTCAAGCGGAATCGAGCTTTTTCACATTACAACGCGGCGCGGTTGTTTAACTCGCTTAGGCCGACCCTCAGGAACAATCATTTTTGCCGCTTGTTGTCGTAGGTCGGCAGATAATTCTTCTTGACCTGCTCGTTCATACGCATCAGCTAGAATCGTCAATGTTTGCGGATTCTTTTCGAGCTCGACGGCACGCTCGAGAGCTGCAATCATTTTTTTATTGTTGCCAATTTTTTCTTGCACCTTGGCGTAGGCGATATGCCGTGCGGCTAAATCTTCTTCCATCGATAAAGCCTGCTCAAATGCCAGAGCGGCTTTCTCGTAGTCGCCCGTCTCGTAATAGATCAATCCAACATTATGAAGGCTTGAAGCACTCGGCTCGAGGCTCTGAGCTATCTCAAAACACTCAATCGCATCTTCGTACGCTTGCTGCTTAGAATATAAGATGCCGAGTCGATTGTAAGCAGTCGCATTTCGTTCGTCGACACGCAAAATCGTGAGCAGGGCCTTTTCGGCGCGCAGGTACTTTTTTTCTCGAAGCGATTCTTGTGCTATATCCCAGAGCCGATCGAGCTTATCGGTAATCCTTGACGGCAATTCAAGCGTCACTTCTGTAATGGTCTGGCGTTGATATAAGGCCCAGCCTGCAAATAAGACGAGTAGTAAAAGTCCTAACATTCTACCGTAATTATACCATAGCAGCTGCGAGATGAATTTTTATACTACCGTTGCCACGAATGGCTTCGGATGCTTTTAAAAGGCGTTCAATCATAAGCACCGAAGAACTCGATGGTTGAGATGATAATGACTTACGAAGTACCATAATAATCGTTTCGATTAACGCAATTGAATCTTGCCTATCTCCCGCAAAAGAAATAGCATGAACGAGTCGCCGATATGGTGTACCTTGAACTATCTGCATGGCGAGCTGCACTCTTTCAGACATCTTTTTAAAGTCTGCATCGCCTGCAGTGAGCCTGTTAAGAAGTGCCGGCAGGCCATCTGCAACAAATAGTAAGCGCTGGATCGTCACATCGTCTAAGGTTTTATATTCCGATAGAAGCCGTTTGCTATCAAGAGTACTTATACGAGGAACCACAAATGTTTGAACCCGGGAGCGTATTGTCGGGAGTAACTTGTCAACAGCATGCGTAGTGAGCACGAAGCAGATTGAGTTATTCGGCTCTTCAAGCAGTTTTAATAGTGCATTCTGGGCGTGGTGGTTCATGGTATCTGCATCATCGATAATGACAAAATGCAGCCCGTTCAGACGAGATTTAGTTTGAATATACAGTTCTCTGATGATATCTACAGAAATTGATGGAAGCGCAGTAGTCTTCGATTCGGGCCGAACGTCCGCTAAAATCGTTCCGTTTGTTCTGGCAATATGTAGGGCTAGCGTATGAAGTCCTATTCCTTCTGGTCCAGTAAGGAGAACAGCGTGCGATGGCGTGCGGCTATATGCCTCAATAAATTTTGCAGTCGCCGGCGCTAGCCGCAGTTTCACTTCGTAGCCTCATTGGCAAATGACGCAGGTACGGGCGACTCAAACACTCTCCGTTCTCCTCCTGGCAACGTGATTTCGAGACTAGCAGCATGGAGGTACATACGATCAGCTTTTTCAGTTCCGTACACAATATCTCCAAGAATAGGTGTACCTAAGTAGGCGAGGTGAACGCGCAACTGATGGGTGCGTCCTGTCTTTGGTCGCAGTTCAAGCAGCGCTCTTTTAGCGCCGAAGTGTGTGACTCTGTAGTATGTTTCCGCGTGCTTTCCTGCAGTACTGACCCGAAATGTACTGGGAGCTGATGGGTTTCGTGCAATGGGAAGATCGATAACAGCTTCTGCCTCTTTAGGTATGCCTGAAATAACCGCTGCATAGGTTTTTTTGGTGGTTCGCTCCGAGAATTGCTTTTGCAGGTAACTCGCGGTTGGCTCGTTTTTTGCACAAATTATCACCCCCGACGTGGCACGGTCTAGTCGATGAATAATTCCGGGGCGGTTAGTTTCGGCTTTGTACGATGTTTTTGGGCGAACAAAATCAGCGACAGTAAACTCTTCATTCAGCGCCCCTTTACTATGAGTAAGGACACCGAGAGGTTTATTTATGACGATCACGTTGTCATCTTCATAAATAACGGGGAGTGTTTGCCCTGCATAATTTATGACATGAGGTTTCTTTGGTTCGATGCGATCGTTTTCTTGTACGACATATTTTGCAGACATTTGCGTGATGCCGTTTACCGTAACATCTCCAGCCTCGATGCGCTTTTTCCACGTTGAGCGTGAATATTCGGGCCATGTGGTGGCGGCATAGGTATCAAGTCTCATTCAACTTGAGTCCTTGGTCGCAGCCCTACCGCTTTTTGTACAGCGAGGAGTCGCAAGGAGGCCTGCGTGGCCATAGTAGCTTCAGAACGCTCAAGTGCGCTTGCCACGTCATCGTCACTAACAGCCGATAGTTTAGATTGAAAATCGGTCAAGAATGCCTGCACTTCATGAGCGACAGCCTGTTTGAAAACCCCATATTTCGTTTCGCCTTCATACCGCCCGGCAGTCACAGAGACTGGCTCGCCCTTTAAGAGTGCCAGTATTTCGATAAGATTACTTATGCCAGGCTGCGATGTAGGGTTAAACTTGACGAGTGCCTTGTCGTCAGTTGTGGCACTCATAATTTTTTTAGCGGCAACTTCGGGAGCATCGCTTAAATATATGACGCCCTTTCCACTATTATCAGACTTGCTCATCTTCTTCGTTGGGTCGGCTAAATCCATAATCCGTAGACCCTGATCTTTGCCAAAAAACTCATGTTGTTTCTTGACAGATTCGGGAATAACGAATAGTTCACCAAAGCGCGTATTCAAGCGTTCAGCAATGTCACGAGTGAATTCAAGATGCTGCGTTTGATCATCTCCTACTGGGATGTATTTTGCACCGTAGAGTAAAATATCTGCCGCCATGAGTACCGGGTAATTAAAGAGTCCCACAGTGGTGCGGTCGGTGCCTATATTGCCCGATTTGTCTTTAAACTGCGTCATACGGCTCATTTCGCCGAACCCAGTAAAGCAATCAAGAATCCAGGTTAACTCGCTGTGTGCCGGAATGTAACTTTGCCGGTACATATTAATTCGTTCGTCATCGAGCGGTAGTCCGGCGGCCGCAAATACCTTAGCGGTGTGAAAAATTTGGTCGTACAGACTGGTATGGTCAATTGGTGTAGTAAAACTGTGCAAATCGGGAATGAACATATTGATTTGATACTCACTCGCCTTGCTTTGGGCCATATCAATGAGTGGCAGCATGCCACCAAAATAGTTGCCGATTGTAAGGTTGTTGTTAGCTCGAAGCCCGGTCAGAATTACAGGTTTAGTCATTACTCCTAGTATACCTTATGCTGCGCCTGAAAACGCTCTAAGGGTACGTAGCTATATCTGTTTAAGTCTATAGAAGCTGCCTCGCTACAAGACTCATGCCTGTTCGATAAGTTCTGTAATATCGCTGACGACTGCATCGTGCATTGCACCGACAACATTGTGTCCGCCCAGAATAACGCTCCTGTAAGTTACGTTGTCGTTCTTCGCAGCTATACGCTGGAGGTTGCGAGTTATGACGAGAGGGTCGAGAGCCCCACTGATCAAGCGAATGGGGTGCTTTAAATCTCCGATGTGATCTATCGTTGATTGATTGACGATAGACGCATTTAAAGAAGCCAGGTAAGACACGATGTTTCCTTCCATTGCGACGGGCTGTTTTGTAAGCAGGACATAGTACCGCTTACCTAACTGGAGCGCCTTATCCATATTATTTGGATAGCGCATCATGATTTTGTA
>JAUPVA010000085.1 GCA_030917245.1 Patescibacteria group bacterium | reverse complement strand
CCAGCGGTCTGTAAAATATACTCCGCGGTCGGTAATCGTGCTTCAAAAATGTCAGCGCTTGCCGTTATACCCATTTCGTCCGCAACAGTCAGTAGCCCATACCCCACTTATAGATTCCTTTCGGCCGTGGCGCAAAAAATCACACAATTTAGTGCAGTTTGGGATTGGAACTGAGTAGCGCAGTGCAGGCTGTATGAAAATACTGCCAAGCGAGCAGGCGCAGGTTCCCGCCCAAAATGTGCTGAAGTGTGTGGTTTTTTCATTCGTGTTCGCCCCGTATCTTCCCCTTCAAAGTTCGAATCTCATGAAGTGCTATCTTTGCTTGCTCATGATTTGGTGGCATACCATGCCAGTGGAAGTCATACTCCATGAAATCAACGCCTTTTCCAGGAATTGTATAGGCAATAATCATAACCGGCTTCTCGACAACTGCCTTAGCCATCGCGCAGGCATCTATCACTGATTCGATATTGTTTCCGTCAATCAAAATTACATGCCAACCAAATGATTCCCACTTAGCTTGTAGGTCTTCTAACGGCATGACTACCTCGGTAGGACCATCGATTTGTATATTATTGCGGTCAATTATTCCGATGATGTTATGCAGTTTTTCTTTGCCAGCCAGCATCGCCGCTTCCCAAATGTTGCCTTCGTTTAGTTCACCGTCACCCATGACGCAGTAGACCCAGCGGTGATTTTGCTGGTTCATTCTCATGGCAAGTGCAGTACCGCAAGCCTGGCTAAGCCCACTCCCAAGGGGACCAGAGGTATTCTCAAGCCCTGGTAGTTTTGTACGCTCGGGGTGTCCCTGCAACCTTGAACCAAATTTGCGTAGGGTAGTGAGTTCTGACTTATCGAAGTACCCGCTATGAGCCATCGAAGCGTACCTAACCGGTACACAGTGCCCATTACTGAGGAGCAATATATCTCTCTCTTCCCAGTCTGGATTTTTAGGATCGTGTTTTAGCACGTCAAAATATAGCGCAGTAAATATATCGGCAAGACCAAGTGGACCAGCCGAATGCCCACTGCCTGCAAGTTCGAGAGAGTGGATTATACTTGACCGTATATCAGTCGCAATTAATTCTAGTTCAGTGATTGTGTGTGTTTTATTCATGTATTTTTAACCTTTAGCTCTATCATACCACCGAAGGTATAGCTACGCCAGTGCCTCTTTAAGTTTAGTATAACTCTCAGCCGGGTTGCTGGACTTTTGAATCGCCCCGCCAGTGTTCAGTACTTCTACTCCACCATCTGATAGAGCCCGAATATTGCCGATATTTATACCACCGTCCCAGCCGATCTCGGCTCTTGGGTTAATTTCAAGTATTTTTGCTACTTTTTGCAGAAGTGTCAGATCGGCCTTTCCGCCGTGATAACCGAGGTGACCGCTAAATACCAGAACGTGCCTTGCCGATCGAACAAGCTCTATGTATTTTGGGTCGTCGGGCCTTGTGTCTGCGAGCAGTGATATGCCAAATCGTATCGACGAACCGTGCAATTTGTTTTGGAGCTCAAGCACCGATGCACGATCTGCTTCGGCTTGTACAACAACCATATATGGCTTTAGTCTTAGTATCTCGGAAAGAGCGTTAGCCGGATGCTGAAACATAATATGAATATCCGAACGAATTCCTTTAGGAAGCCATATTTTTGATAGATCGGGTGATTTGGTAGGAGCAAAAATACCGTCCATAAGATCTATATGAATTCTAGTCGCAAACGGCTCGACCTGTTCAAGTTGCGTACGATATTCGTGGACATCATACGCGGTAACCGTAGGACAGATAACGGACACTTATTTTTTTCCTTTTTGCATTGGTTCATCTTTTTTTGTGGGTTTCATAAGTACTGCTATGTAGCCTACAAACAGTGACATCGGCACGCCAATGATAAATAGCACCGGTGCTGAGTTTACGATACGATCTACTCGACTACAGGACCCTACATCTACTGGATCTTTGGCACATTCGGGGTGCGTAGGATACATCAGCACTAGTAACCCGATAGTCGCAAGCGCGAACGTTGCCACAAATGCCTTCCAAAAGGTTTTATTTTTCATACCTATCCTCCTATATTGTCTAATTTTTGGATGCGCCTGGTATGGCGCTCTTCACCTTTAAATACTTCATTTAGCCAAAGTATCGCTACTTTGAGTGTTTCTGCATCAGTCACAAACCTGCCAGCTATGCTTAGCATATTGGCGTCATTATGTTCTTTTGAAAGTTTGAGTATTTCGTATGGATTCGTACTCATTGTGCCGACCGCATCAACTGCCTCAACCGCTATACTTGGGCCATACCACACTGTGCATCTGATCCCGGGGTGCCTGTTCGCCGCCATTGCCTCTCCCTGCCCACTCCCACCAAAAATAATTCCTAAGCTACAGCCTCCCGCAATAATCGCCTCACAGGCAGGTCGAATAAAGTCCGGGTAATCGTCCTCTACATCAAAAACTGCCGGGCCAAAATCATGACAGGCATAGCCGGCTAGCTCTAGTCCATCTTTGAGCTTTTTCATACGCTCATATCCGGCATGATCAGTTGAGAGTGCTATTTTCAATGCATTTCCTTGCTTACTTAGGCCTGCGTAACGGAGTCAACGTGCGCATCAGCAGATACGTCATCGCTAGGCACACCAGCAAGCGACTTACCGACGTCTGCAACTAGTTCTACAAGTCGGTTAGAATATCCCCATTCGTTGTCATACCATACGACTACTTTTACTAGATTTCCGGCGACTACATTGGTCAGCAAAATGTCAACAATACCGGTGTGGCTATTGGCTAAATAGTCTTTGCTGACTAGGGGTACATCAGTTACATCTACTATCCCTCGGTAATACGGATCTTTCGAAGCCTTTGTAAATACTTCGTTGATCTCTTCTTTG
>JAUPVA010000084.1 GCA_030917245.1 Patescibacteria group bacterium | reverse complement strand
CTGGTGACGGTGGCGAAGGTGGCGACGACGAGCAATTGCTTAAAATCGTCGCACTGGCAGTCATGGCTATTCCGTTATTTACAGTACCAGCCATACTGAAGGGCTCGCTCTCAGCCATGGGGTCGATCGGTACAAGGCTGCAAGGATATGCCGATAAATCACAAGGGATGGCAGCACGACAGGGCAAGAAACGACTGGACAATACCGCATTCATGCGTGGACGCAACTTCAGGAAGCAAGCCAAAGAACAGTTTAAGAATAACAAGTTCGCAGAGGCTGTATCTGGCACCGATACATCACGAATAGGACGGCTACGACGCAGGGCTGCAGGTGGAATAACCGGTCGTACGTTCACCGACTCGGGTGATTATGCTCAACAAAGTATGGTGGCACAGGCCCAGATTACCGCCGACAAAAACTATGAGGACCAAGTGCGAGGTGCGGCACTTAATCAAGTAAATCTCACTAACGCGCAAGTTGCCGCGATGACAAGAACCGGCATGGATGCAAACGGAAGAAAACTTACACAACATGAACTTGCTGCAGCTAACGACCGTGTCATGAAGACAGGTAGCTTTGATGAACGCCGCGAGGCAATCGAGTACCTGGCTGCAAATAAAGGCGACAAAGAACACGGGTCGGAGTCATTGCGCAACAGGGCAGTCCAAGGAGCATACTCGCGTGGCGATCAAAACATATATGGAGCTGGCTTTGGTAACGAGGTGGTGTCGGCAACGGGTGGCATAAACGGTGCCGGTGATCTCATGAAGGCTACTGTTGATAATGCAAAATCCGGAAAGGTGAGCCAAGAACATATCGTACAAGGCGAAGCGTCATCTAAATACCTTGTTAATTCTGTAACTGACGTGACGCATGGTGATGCAACCGCTAAGGCGAATATAAAGGCAGCCGCCAAAGAAGCAAAAGTCGGCGATTCGACCAAGGCTAAGTACACAAGCGCTATGGACAGTCACTACGGCAGTTTATAGCTTGTCGCTTGACTCAGCAATATCACCCAGTAAAATAGCAATTTCGTCTTCAATAATATAGTTCAGGTCAGGAACATTCGCTTGTAGCCAAGTCTCCATTTCGAATTGACCCGACAGACGCAAAGCTTGAAGATCTTCGAGTTGCTGTTCGTCGAGTAAGTCAATAACTGCTTCGATAATCCGTGCTTGTAATGATTCTTGTGAATGTTGCTCTAGAGCACGATACGTCGACTCATCTAGAGAGACGCCAATGCTGTCTAAGAATTTTTTACTCAGTAGTGCGTCCATAGTGATCTCCTATTTGTCGTGTTTCTAATGTATCGTCTATTTGATACGAGACATCTAACGCGCCTTTTTTAATATTCTGCTTGCGAACCTGCAGAATTGATTCGCGAACAATTTTTGCCTTTTGCTCAGGGGTAAGTTTTGCTAAAAACTCAGCCTTCTTCGCAACTTGATGTGGCTTTATACCTTTTTCGCGCCGCATAACAACTCGCTGAGCCTTACGCTCCACGGCTTTTATCTTTTGGTCTACCAGTTTGTCTATTTGCTTCCGAAGCTCTTCAGGTTTTTTTTGACGCCGCTCGGCTAATTTCGCTATATGCTGATCGCGTATGCCTTTTTTATAGCTCAACTTATCAACCGATTGACGGCGCTGCCGGTTTATTTGTTTCGCCAAAAAACCATCCGAACTATTTGCTATACGTTCATTAATTCGGTTCATTTTATTCTGCGCCGCATTGCTCCGGTACTCTAGGAACTTTTCTCGCGTCGATTGTATGTCGACTTTCGTCTCCGCAATTGACGCACGAGCCTCTAGGTTATCAGCAACGCTCCTATACGAGCCTCTCAAGAAGCCGGTTTTTTCTCCAAGAATTTCACTTGCATCTGTCTTCAAATCATCAAGTGGACGATCGGGAGCCGTCTCGTAATCAAGTTGAGCTTCTTCCGCTCGCTGTTCACGTTGTTGAACGTATGATTTGATTTTTTCGCCAGGCATATTTTTTTTGTTTTTTAAAGTAATTTATTTAATATTAGCACATTTCAATAAAAAGTCAATACTAAGGCGAGTCATAATGGTAATGATATACTTGAAAATATATGGCAGTCTATAAAGTTCCGCAAGATGTCGAAGCCGATGATAAGCTCATTGGGCCGTTCAGTTTTCGACAATTTATTTACCTGATTATTGTAGTCGGGGCTGGATTTATAGGCTGGTTTTTAAGTCAGATCTTTCTGCCGCTTTTCGTGATAGTTCTTCCGATCGTACTTCTTTTTGGCGCGTTGGCACTTCCACTGCGCAAAGACCAGCCAATGGAAACATACCTGGCCGCGATTGTATCATTTTATCTTAAGCCGCGACGCCGTCTTTGGACACCAGACGGCACTCAGTCATTTGTTGAAATTACCGTTCCTCATGTAGTAGAGGTGCAACGCGTTAAAGACATCTCGCAATCAGAAGCCGAACAGCGGCTTAGCTACCTAGCGAACATCGTCGACACTCGCGGCTGGGCAGTGCGAGGCGTGCAGGGGCAGGTTCCGACCTCACCGGGCGCTATGACGAACGATGCGTACCTCGAAGCACAATCGGCTGCAGATATCTTAGATTCAACCAGTGGAGTAGGGCAGGCGTTCGACACTCGACTCGACCAGGCCGACGCAAGGCGTCACCAGGAAATGCTCGATCGCATGCACAACCAGTCACTTGCGACGCCCGAACCAGCACAAGCCACGATACAGTATGCACCACCAACTCCTCAGCCACAGCCCTCGTTCGCCATGCCTGTTGCCGATCCTTATGCTCAGCTCGCGCCGCCGGCAAGCTTAAACCTTTCTAGTAACACTCCCAGGGCACCTGAACCAGCTGCTGACGACTCGAATATTAACGTGTCGTTTAATCCTTACCCAAACATGCACCAATCGGTCATTTCACCTCTTTCAGAAGCGCCTGCCGCTCCCGCACCACCCGTCGCTCCAGCGCAAACACAACCCGCACCCGAAAAGCCTAGCGAAAAACCACTGTCGCCTGATATAATTAACCTTGCAAATAATCCCGATTTATCGGTGGAAACGATTGCCAGAGAGGCCAATCGCATTCAGGAGAAAGAAAAACTTTCCGAGGATGAGGTAGTAATATCACTCCGCTAAATAAGTCGGCGTAACGAGTGGGAACGAAATTCTTTCATGCCGCCGAGCCAACCAGCTAGTCAGCCACCGGTGCCACAAGGTACGCCGCCAGTCGGTAGTGCTACGCCTTCGCCAAATCAAGGCTTCCCGTTACCTCCGGAATTACCTGCTCAACAGCCGACAGGAAGTGCGCCCACTCCGACTCCAGCTAAACCTGCTGCCAATCAAAATACGGCACACAACACTCTCCAAATTGCTGAGGAACGCGAAAACATGGTCCTTATGCGAGAAGGCAGCTTTAGAGCAGTAG
>JAUPVA010000083.1 GCA_030917245.1 Patescibacteria group bacterium | reverse complement strand
TTCGGCATTTGAGAGCTGGGCCGATCCGCTCAGTAATGAAGTGGAGCGGGTCCTTACCGTCTATCTCGCAGAGGAGCACTAAGCTCCTCTTTTTACGAGGTGATGTTTTCTGTCAGGAAAGCATCAGCAGCCCGGAAGTCTAGCTTTAGACTTCCGGCTTTTTGCGTGTCACGAGTGAGTTAACTAAGTAGCTGCGTAAGTTCGAGGGGTTCGTCGGTATCGTCAACCCGAGTCCATATGAGTCCTTCACCGTTCAAACGGGCTAAGGCCTGGACGGTTGTCGTGAAGATGCGGAGATCGAGTTCATCGTAGCGTTGCAGCCTGGCACGAGCGATATATTGTAGCTGCCGTTCGGCACGGCCATTACTGGCGACAAGGAGAATGGCAGGGTTGTCACTTTTCGTCACTTCCCAACTGCCGGATTCGAAGAACGAGCAGTAGTTCATGAGTTTACCGTCGAGGGCTTTTCTGGGCAGGCCGGCCGGTATGAGATCAAAGAAGTAGCGGAGTGGAGTCCCCTCCTCTACTGGAAGAGAAAGGACCGCGTCGGGTAAGTGTTTGGGAAAGTACGTGAACTTCACTAGGTCACGCTGCGTAAAGACTTTCAGGGATGGATAGAACTTGCTAAGCAGGCTGGTGTATTTATGGATGGCTATGGTGCGGTTCACAAACTTCTGGTCAACGGTTTTGTTGCGATACCAACCTTTAATGACGGAATCCGTAACGTGGTCGTGTCCAGGGAGTACCTGGAGGACTTTGAGACCCTTGGGAGTTAGCGAATACGCAAATGGTACACCGAGCAGTTTCTGGCGCGGCTCATGGCGTTTAAATACCAAACCATGCTTAATGAGGACTTCTAGTTTCTGATACAAGTTAGTATCTGTCCCACTACCTTCACCCAAACTATCCAATAACAACTGACGACTACTAAACCTGTATTTATACAGCAATTCTAATATGTCTATTTGTCCTTGTTTTAATGTAGCTGATTTATCTGACATGACACTAAACTTCCAATTTTACCTACACACTCACTCTTCTTCCTTCTCTTCTATATATTTATATATAGTAAAGAGAGAAAAAGTACAAGATTATACAGAGGTAGTTAAGGGGTTTAATACTTAATATCGGGATTAAGGTTTTTTATGTAAGAAATAAGCATAATATACTTGAGTAATACCAATCCATGGAGTAGTATATAAGTAGGGTTATACATAAGCAACCGGTGCTTTAACAATTCGGCTAGAAACTAGAATATGAGGTCGTGAGGCAATATATTGTATAATAGTCCTTGATGACAGAACAGAAACGAGTCCGTCTACAATTAGACATTCCTACAGACATTCGTAATCGCGTAAAGGCGATTGCTTATGGTCGTGGACAGTCACTCGTTGAACTGTATCTTGAAGCTCTTAAAAGTATTGACGATAAGGAACTGAACAAGCTTATCGACAAAGAAGTCAAAGAACGACCGGCTAAGGGCCGTCCTACAAATTAGTTATAGTTTCTAGTCGGATTGTTACTGCACCTCAGGCATGGAGGGTAGTATTATGCCGAGACCAAAAGGATCGAAGAATAAACCGAAACCACCTATCGTGGAAGAGTTTCGCTTTACGACCGAGCAACGAATCAAACTCGTTGCAAACCTTGTCGTAGAGAAAATCATTGAAGACTTGAAGTTCAAGCAGCAACTCGAAGTCTTACTAGAGAACCGAGATGTCGCCAAATAGCGAACCACGAATTGGCCTATTAGCCATACGCGTATCATCTGACAAGCAAGGCCTTGACGGTGACTCACCTGAGGCTCAACGCGAGCAAGGTGAAGCTTATGCGAGGGCACACGGCATTATTATCATAGATACGATTATCCTGTTGGAGTCAGCTTCGCACGAGTTCCAGCCTATGCAGAAAGTTATCGACGCCTGTAAGGATAAAGGCAAAGGCATTCAAGTCGTTCTTATTAAATCCATCGACCGCTTTACTCGTGGCGGCGGAGACTACTACTCCCCACTCAAGCGACAACTCACGGCCATGAACATCGCCCTCGAAGACATGTATGGGGTTATTGGCAAGAGTCAGGTTAACACTCTCGAACACGTGGGCTTCAAATACTACTGGAGCGAGTTCAACCCTACCCAAAAGTCTGAATACCTAGAAGCCGAACGTGCCAAAGACGAAATGCGCGACATTATGAGCCGTATGATCGGTGCAGAGATTCGTTATACCCAACTCGGGTATTGGATGCGGCAACCGCACTATGGCTTCCGAAGTAAGTCTGTCGATACCCGGAATGGAAAACGACTAATCCTCAAGCCTAAAAAGGACGAAGCGCAGTTCATCATAAAACTATTCGAGATGCGTGCCTCGCACATGTATACGAACCATCAAATCGCCGATGAGCTTAACTCCATGGGCTTTAAGACTCGAGTAACACTTGTGCGCGATAAATACGACCGAACTAGAGTCAGAAGACAGCTTGGCGGCAAACAAATGACCGCCAAGATGATCGATCGCTATGCCAGTAAGCTCATTTACTGTGGGATCATTCAAGAAAAGTGGACTTACGATAAGCCAGTAAAAGCCGCGTTCGATGGCTTGGTATCAGTCGAGCTATTCAATGAAGCGAATCGTGGCCGTGTGCATGTAGATATAAGTAGCACTAATGAGATTACCGTTCGTACAAAAGCCGTTCCCGAGCATCTGAAGACTAAAAAGAAGTTCAATCCTGAATATCCCTACAAGCAAGTTATCGCATGTCCTGAGTGCGGTAAAACGCTTTCAGGCAGTGCAACGAAAGGCCGTATGGGTCAATACTACCCGGCATATCACTGTGCCAGGAATGGACACTACTTCCGCGTAGCTAAACCGGAGTTTGATAGCGCGATTGAAGACTTTATCCGCATTATTACTATTAAGCATGAATATATCGATAACACTATCGCTGCTATTGCCGAGTTATGGAAAGAACGTATGGCAGCACAATTTGAAGCGCAACAACGTCGCATGGAGCACCGTGAGAGCCTGCAAGGTCAAATTCGATCTACTGTAGACCGCATGCGTGTTCTGTCGAGTGAATCAGCATTAAAATTCTTGGAGGAGGATGTAGTAAGTGTAGAAAAACAGCTAGCAGAAGTAGAAATAGAAATAGCAAAACAACCGAATTTAGAAGCCGAATTTGAGGTAGTTTTGATGTATGCGAAATACATTTTAGAACACCTGTCTGAAATGCTTCTCGACCTCAGTAATCCAATCAAAAAAGCCACCTACTTTGGAGCAATATTCAATAAGATGCCAACTTTCCCCCAAATAGATTTGAGAACCATCAAAAACAGCCCACTACCAGAGGTAAATGAGCTGTTCAAGTTGAAAACTTCTTTTCTATCCACGTATGGTGATCCCGCGGAGAATCGAACTCCGATTGCCAGGATGAGAACCTGGTGTCCTAACCGTTAGACGACGGGACCAACTTGTACTACTCTAGCAAATACGACCCCTGTTGTCTAGGCTGCTCGATCAAGCTTTTCTATGACAGCTAAGAGCTTTTTGGGAGTTATTTCGGCTTTAATTAAGTATCCATCGGCATGCTCTTCCATAATTTGTCGGGCCTGTTCACTTTGATCGAAGTTAGTCAGAACGATAACTTTCGTAGCGGGAATCAGATTTTCGGCGCCACCTTTGAGAATTTGCAGAATTTCACTTCCGCGTCGCTCCGGCAGCATAACATCGAGTAGCATGAGGTCGTAGGGTTTGTTGCGTGCGGCAATAAGCCCGTCGTTGCCGTCAACCATCCAATCTACTTCATAGCCGGCTTTTTTGAGGCTACGTACATACATTTCGCCTATGAAGCGGTCGTCTTCGATGATGAGAATGGTTTTTATTGCCATGATGTTTAGTATACCGCAGTAAACTTACCCGCGGAATGCTCCATGGTTCTTTATCCAGCCACTTGAAGATCGTTCAAGGAAAGCTTGGTTGTTTGCGCCGGAAGCAGCTAGCTTATCGGAGACGGTGGCATAAATAGGCAGACTGATGGTGAACGTTGAGCCGTGGCCCTCGACGCTCCTAACGCTAATTTTGCCACCGTTACTTTCAACAATGGCCTTCGAGATGTATAGGCCAATTCCCGTGCCCGCCACGGTTTCGCGAGAACGGTGTGAACGGTAGAACTTATGGAATAAGTTGCCGAGGACATTTGACGGCATACCAATGCCGTAATCGGTGACCGAAACGTCTACAAAATCGCCACTGGTAGTAGCGGTGACTTCTATTGACCCGCCATCGTTAGAATACTTAATGGCATTATCGATAAGATTTCCAAACACTTCGCTCATGCTGCTCTTGTCGGCCGCTACGGTTGGTAAGCCTTCGGGAAGCGATACACTAAGCAGTCGTTGCTGGGCCTGCGCCCGTAGCGTCATATCATCGGCAATCGTCGCGTATATGTCGGCAACTTTCGTCTCGCTCAGGTGAATTTTTAAGTGTCTCCTGTCAAACCGACTGGCATTAAGAATATTGTTAACATATCCGCTGAGGCGATTGGCACTTACAATAAGTCGCTGAAAGAGTTCTCTTTCGTCACCAGATGTTGAATCGGCAAGTTCATCATTTAGTGCATCGAGGTATCCGCGTATGACCGTTATGGGGCCGCGTAGTTCGTGAGCAGCAAATGCAATAAAGTCCAGGTCGTCGTCTTCTGGCTGGTAGTCATTGGTGTGGTCAAATAGCGTTATGATTACTTCGGCCTCGCTGCCTTTCTCGTAAGAAGCATACACATCAAATAAGCGCCGGTTAGGCTCGCCTGTAATTTTATTGGCTATGCGCCTCCATGTCTTCTCGGCATGAATATCGTGCTCTCTTCTTTCGGCCACCCACTGCTCAATAGTAGGGTCAACATCGAAAATTAAATCCAGAGATCTTTTACCATTGGCATCGATTGATATAGGAGCGCTCTTGTTTGCGAATAAAATCTGACCTGCCGAATCAAGCATGACTACTCCGGTAGCCGTGTGGTTGAGGTGGGCCGCAACATCTGTACGCGGGGTCGTATCGGGATCAGTAGATGTAGCCGAGGTCGATCCGGATTGGCTTGTTGCCATTGCGTATATAAGTTTTAGTAGCGGCTGCAGACGACTACGAACGAAGTAGCTATCATTAATATTTGGTGGAATTTGCGAGCTTGGTTCGCCAGAAATATGGACTAACGCGTTTGATAATTCTTTAACCGGCTTCATTGCCATAAAGGTTACTGCGAGTGACAAAACGGTTGAAATGGTGATATAAATTGCGATTATAATCCACGCGTCAAGGCGAGGATGTGGGAACAATGCCAAAATAATTGATATACCAAGCAGCGATACGATTACTTGCACTCCTATGGCTCTAAGAAGCGTAAGGCGTTTGTATCGAGGCCAGAATCGATTTACTAGCTCTGCTTCGGATGGAATGTTTACTGCCACGTAACATCACCTCCACTAACCGGAATTGCTGAAATCCAGGTTGTTCCTCGCGCTAGCGTAATAGGCCGACCCGCCATGTCTGTGAAGCGAAGCTGCCCTGCCCTGTCATCTTTAAGCCATGTTGCTTTAACTGCATGGCCATTTTGAAAAATCATGGCCTCACCGCTACCAGCCGTTGCAATACTCTCACGATACCCATCCTCCATCACCCGGCTCATAGAAACCCTTAGTGCAACCACGACTTTGGCTTGGATTTGCCCGGACTCGCGGTCAAGATGAGGAGCGCCTGCCTGTGACCGTGAATATAACTTAGTCGCCGGATCGTAGGTATATGAAGAATTATAAAGAGGTCCACTAATCTTCAGGTTAATAGACGTTGCGTCTTGAGGAACATCGGTCCCAGTCTCATCGGCTCGTTCGAACGTCTTTGGCGATGAGCTTGTATAGCCTTTGGTTTCATTCAGTTGCTTTAAGCGTGAGTAGCTAGTGTATACGTTGTGCGGTGCAGCGCGGTCTGTCGCGCGCCAATAGGCTCCTGCGTTAAAAAACTGATCGATATCACGATAGCCCCCGCTACGCACTAACTGCAGCGCAGCCTTACTACCTCCGATATGTGCGACAGAAGCATCGTAAGGAGTTAGCCAATCGACATAATATAGTCTGAGACTTCTGACGGGTCCAATTAGTTCGGGTTCATGTTGCTGATACAGCGCCAGGAATCGAGTAATGCCTCCCTCGGCGATGGCTTCATAGACGATTTCAGCGTCTTTTAAACCAGATTGAGGCCGCGCTGATGGACTGTTTTCGAGCATAATTGCAGTAACGGCTTTTTGAGTGGCAGCTTGATCTGGCACTAGCTCACCGGTAAGAGGCGCATAGTACACCGGCTTAGGCACTTCT
>JAUPVA010000082.1 GCA_030917245.1 Patescibacteria group bacterium | reverse complement strand
TGACTGATTGACGACACTGTCATTAAGTGGCTCAGAGATTTCTACTGACGCGCCTGGAGCATCCGCTCCACATACCACGGCACCTATGGGGGTATCGACGGCATACAACGGACGTGACAACAGGACGCAGAATAGTAGTGCCATCGCACTGATGGCAATAAGCAACAAGTGCCAGCTACTTTTTAGATGACTTACGTTGTACAACGGCATACAGCACCCTGCCTCCTATAAGCAAGACTGTCGTTATATATACCCACACCGGAATAAGTAAAACGTAGTTGGTTGACGTTCGTTTCTCATCAAGAAATTGAGCAGTCTGCTCAACCTTATAGACACCTATCCATGCTGGCATTGGCCAATCATTATTGATCGAGCGTGTCTTTGCAGGAAGAATAGTCGCTTCTTTTTCATTTTTATACTTTAATCCACCAAAAATATCTGACACAGACACACTTGAGCGAACAGTAAAATCGGTATTACCGCTGTTACTTATTCGCTGACGAACCTTCAAGGGAGCAGAAAACTGGAAGAATGGAACGTCTTGTCCTAAATATTTACCGGCTCTCGTTACAGTACCGTCAACGGTCGTATATAAAATCGCACCGACGCGCTTTTTTTGAGCGATTACTGTACCGCCATTTTGTTCGGCTGGCTGTGTTTCGGCAAATAATACTCCATAGTGACCACCTGGCGTAGCGTTCTCGGGTACGCGAAGGGTGTAACTAACATCGACAGAATCTCCAGGTTTAAGCTGAAATGAGGTAGTGTCAAATTGCACCCATTTGTAAGCGTCAGCATTGGCTACGTCGCTATCAAAATTAACGTCATAGTTTTCGTTATCAACAGAGTACGGGCGGGCGTACACAAAGAAGGTGTATGCTGTGCCCCCATTATTAACGACTTTGAAGCTATCGCGCTTCGTTTGGCCCGATTGTAGTTCGTAGCGCTTATTGGTCGGTGAGAGCAAAATAGATTCGGCTGAAACATTTGCGTCAACAGCACTCACCGGCAAGGCAAACAGGCTGCCAATCAGCAAGCTCAGGGCGCCTAAAATGAGGATGCTTCGGTTTGAGATATTAATTTTATTCACAACTACAAATACTATACACCAAGCATAAGTAAAATGAATATAGACCGGCCACATAGCCGGTCTATATAAGAGAGATTGAATTAGTTTGTCGTTGCAGTGAACGTCACAGCTCCGGTGTAATTACCGGTTGGCTGCGATGTATTAGCTCGTGCCGCAAACCATACGGTCGTGGGGTCATTTGTTGCGGTAGTACCAGTTGTCTTAACATTTACATTCGAACCACTACTTGCGTTTACGCCTGCCCATTTACTGGTTGTTGTTGTTGAACTATTCAACACTGAGTAGCTTGCATCAAAGCCGGTTACCCCTACTCCTGTCGTGGCAGAAGGAACAGCCCAGCCCCATTCACCGTTTGCAAGCGCACCGGCTGTTGTAGGAGAAGTTGCTGTTGCAAAGCTGTTACCGCCATCGGCGAGCGTCGTGGTCGCATCTGAGTCTTTGATACCGAGTGTATATCCGGCTGAATTGTTTGTGCTTACCGTAATAGCGTTGCTTACAGTCGAAATTACGCCAGTCGCATCTGGTAGAATTGTTAGGCCAACATTAGCACCACTAGTTAAAGAGATCGTTGGCTGTACGGTTGTTGTAATAGTCGTGCTTTTGCTATCAGTAGCAGCGGACACCGTTATTGGAGAAGTTGCTACGGCTGCTGCAACCAGTACCCATGCGGCCACTTTTGCTCGTTGTTTGACTGAAATAGCCATTATTATTTGCGCCTTTCTATTTTAATAAAGAGTTTGGCAACAGCATAGCACCGCTTATGCTTGTCGTCAAGGATTTATAGCTAACTACTTCTGGCATTCAGCGCAGTAATGAGTACCTCTCCCCGCCCATCTAATTTTAAGAATCTGCTGACCACAACGAGAACAAGCCTGCCCTTCACGGCGAAATACACGGGCGAAGTCCATGTAGCTGCCGCGTTTTCCTTCAGCATTTACGTAGTTCTTGTCGGTACTGCCGCCTTTGTCTATTGCCATGTTCATAACCGCACGTAGTTCTGTATAGAGCCGGGAAAATTCATCAGCCGATACGCTCCCGACTATACGGTGCGGATCAATTTGTGCCCCCCAGAGACTCTCGTCGGCGTAAATGTTCCCTACGCCCGCTACAACCGTTTGGTCAAGTAAGGCGGCTTTTATATTAGTTCTCGCCCGTCGCTGAAACCGTTCGGTAAATTGGCTTACCGTAAAGTCAGACTCGAGCGGCTCAGGGCCGACCTTCCGCATGAAATCAATATTTGGTATTTCGAGTGTAGGCAGCAATCGTACCCATCCAAACTTCCGCTGATCATTAAAGTACAGATGGGAGCCATCGCGAAAGCCGAGAACGACACGAGTACTACGGTCGGGCAATTCGCCGATTAAAGAGTCGTTGGGATGCCCGGCACCGAAGGCCTCTTGACCGCGGAACACCAGCTGCCCCGTCATCTTTAAATGGATGACGAGACTGTGTTGACTATCAAGGTCGACAAGCAGCACCTTAGCCCGCCGTCTGACCGACTGAATAGTAGCTCCAATGAGAAACTGCGACACATCATGCTGAGCGTTCGGAAAACTCTTTGGCGAATTTAAATGAGCAGCCGACGCCACCACTCTGCCAGGCAGTAAGTCAGCCAATCCACGACGAACGGTTTCAACCTCAGGCAGCTCAGGCATGCTGGCTACTGCCCTTCTGTTAGTCGGTCGAGTTCAATGTCAAATTGCTTATTGGTAGTAAAGAGAATTGTTTGCATTCCGGTTCGCTCAGCCCCATCTGTGTTGACGGGACGGTCATCTATGAAGACAGTTTCGCTTGCTGGTACGCCAAGCCGCTCACTGGTTAGCTCAAATATGTCACGAGATGGCTTAATCATACCGACTTCACTGGAAATAACCATGACATCAAACAGCTCGGCTCGTTCAGTCTCATCGAATACGGTATCCAGTGTGCCCGGCCCCATATTCGTTAACAGCCCGATTTTATAATCTTTTTTCAGGGCACGAAGTCGTTCAATCATCGGCTCATTCCGGCGCTGCTTGGCATGAATAACTGCCACAACCGCTTCGACACTAATGTCAGCGAGAGCTGCTACTTGATTTAAAAAATCTTCTTGAGTGATATACCCATGATCACAGGCGTGAATAATATCGTTAATGTCTTGAAACTTGTCAGGACTAACGAGGTTGTACAGACGATTTAAATCATCCCAGTACAAAACACCAAAACAATCAAATACTAACGCTCGTATCATCTTCTTAGTATAGCGAACTGTTTACTAGAGACGAAACATTGGAGATTGGCGGAATGGAATGAGCTCACTCGAACCAGGAATTTGTGCCAGGAATAACTGCGAAAGTTGGTCTTTAGATGCATTTAGTGTGCCTTTTGAACCATCACAGGTTGAGGTCCAAAGTTTTTTTACTTCGTTACCTCCAGAGAGCACGGTGTATTCATACACGTAGCCGCGAGCGCAGATTCCTCGTAGGTCATCTTCAACCTTGGCTTCTTTTTCTTCGGCGGCACCTTTCATCATATTCGCCTTGTCGAGTGCATACACGAATTGTTCATAGGCCTGAGTATTATTGCTTAACGATTTCCCGTTCGTCTCTTCTTCTAAGTAGCCTTTGTAGACTTTCATCGCTCGCTCGGAGTTCGAGGCGGTAATACGGTAGCTCATGAAGTTTTCTTCAGCCACGATTGGTCCGCGTACGGTCATTTGAACACTGCGACCAACGCTTGTGTTTAGTAACGCTTCGCGATCTTTATCGACCGCTACCGGTGCCTGGGTATTACTTTGGTCTCCGCTGTTAAATACGGCCCGACCTATGCTGACAATCGCAGCAATCACCAATGCCGCAATGACAATAATAATGATAAGAGGAAAGAATCTGGCACCGTTGTTTCGTTGCATATGGTTATGCTACCACTTTTTGGTTAAATTGTCCATGGTCGATGACGTCACCTGCAACATCCAAATCGTGCAGGGCTGCCGTGCCAAGCCGCCGACTAATCGCCACCACTTCTCGATGTACTCGCAATAAATCATGCAGCGGCTCAAGCGTTCCGTCAAAGTGTTGCAGCGTCCATCTGCCATGCGCATAGGTGAGCTGTTGTGGCGTACCGAACTCTTCGTAGTCATACATGACTTCTGTGAGTGAATCGATTGATACGTCGCTTGTTATGTCGATTCGGTCTGGCTGAGGTACATCCGTCATACCGAGTGCAATTGTCTGCACCATTGTACCGTCGTATTGTGTACGCGAATCGCAGTAGTTGTCGGATAGTTTATCTATCCCATCAGAATTAAGCGATCCAACAACAACCAGAGTGTGCTTGTCTAGACTGACCTGCCCAGGTTGAACCTGGCGATGTCGAACACTAATCATTGTTCCACGACGACCAATACCGGAGAATCGAATGGGGCCGTACGTATAGTTGGCTTGCCCGTCAAACTGAATTATTTGGTCAGGCTGAGCATACTGCTCATAAAAAGCATGCAGTCGATTCCGATGGTCTTCGGTAAGAGCAATCCGGACTGATTCACGGTCAATCGACCGCGCCAACACCATGTCGTCGGATACGTTGATAGGAGATTCGTGTCGCATCATGCCCTCACCTTTTTTGTATTGTCCTAGTTGTAAACCTCATCATGCTCCGCCTGTCGCAAAAAAACAAGAGGGATTTAATGAACGGTTGCAAATATACTATTGAGCATCTCTTCAAGTCGTTCGGGTTCATCAAACGTAAAGTTATGAATTTCGCCAAGACGGTCCGGGAGAATGCAAAGCAGCGTCACCGGAACGGTATCATTATCTCGACGGTGCATAACGGTAATAAACCCCTGTTCGTCAGCCAAAGTAATATCTTCATCGCGAATCCGACCATGATGAGCCAAGTCTTCAAGTCGATGGCGGAATGCAGAGGGGGTTTTACAGTCGATATTTAAGACTTTCTGTGTAGAAGGTTGAGTAATGATCATGTCTATACCAAATGCGTCATCGGTTCTACTTGTCATCCGGACGTCAAAGCCTTTGTAGCTAGCGGAACGGTACACGGCAATCTCTCGACCCAGACCGCGAACAATCGCATCGTATTGCTCGTCGCTAAACATGGGAGTCTTTAGCCGTCGACAATACCGCGTCATCTCATGCTTTAAGCGCTCGGCAAAGCCGGGCAAATAGTGATAGTGAGTAGCAAGGACTAAGTTAACGAACGTGTCGTTAAAATCGATTAGTTCATAGAGTCTTTTTTCACGGTGATGGTACCCATGTTTATGTGCATCCATCTGCTGTTGAGCCAGTACCGCCCGAGGCGTTTGAGCAAGTAATTGTGCTTGCAGTCGATCGGCTTCGATGTCCCGATCGTCAGAGCTCGGTAGGGATTTTACGATTTCGGCAAATCGAGTTGAGCCTTCGACACTTTTTATTGACTTTAAACGCATGCCCTCCGGCAGGGTTCGTCCGGGAACCGCTACCGCTTTCGGCTTAAAGCGTCGCCACATACCTACCGGCTCCTTATATGCTGCCCGATCGGGAGTCCGAGGGTGATTGTATTGTCAATTGTCATAGCAGTTGGCAGTAGTATACAGGTGGCTCGACCTTGAGCACAAGCGTTTAGCGTAAGTAGTTTCTACCTTGCTTTTGCCACGAAGCGTCGCTACACTTCACCCCAGTTTTTACCAACGCTTATGTCTACCTTTAGTTTTATTGGTAACTCTGGAGCGATTGTCTCCATGACCTGTTTTAGAATGTCACCGATCTTCTCGGCATTCTTCTCTGGACATTCGACTAAGATACTGTCGTGAATCTGTAATATCTGGGTGCCAAGACCAGCAATTTTGGCATCGACCGCTATCATGGCTAACTTCATCAAATCGGCTTCGGTGCCTTGGATTGGCATGTTCGCAGCAGCCCGCTTGCCTGCTTCACGTACCATAAAGTTACTTGAATTGACGTCAGGAGTTGGTCGTCGTCGACCATGAAACGTTTCAACATAACCTTCGGTCTTCGCCTTTTCAAGCGTTGCATCGATAAAGCGGCGAATCGGTGCTCGCAGCTCGAAATAGCGGTCTATAAACGCTTTGGCATCACCGAAAGTCATACCCGTATTTTGTGCGAGAGCGTGCGGACCCATACCGTACAGTACGCCAAAATTTATCACCTTTGCATCACGTCGTTGATTTTTTGTTACTTCCTCCATAGGAATGCCATAGACATCGCTGGCTGTCTTTGTGTGAATATCGATGTCGCCGTTGAAGTCTTCGATCATCTCGCGGTCATCGGCAAGCACGGCTGCGAGCCGAAGTTCAAACTGTGAGTAATCGGCACTCACAAATACATTACCCTCGTCGGGCACGAATGCCTCACGAATCTTGCGACCAGCTTCCGTACGAATCGGAATGTTTTGTAAATTCGGCCCCGTACTCGACAAGCGACCTGTTGCCGCAACGTCTTGGTTAAATGTCGTGTGCAACCGACTCGACTCATCTATTTGTTCAGGAAGAGTATCGACGTACGTATTCTTTAGCTTGGCCAGTTCACGCGTTTGCTCGATCAACTCAATCATGGGGTGAAGCCCGCGCAATTTGTCGAGCTCTTTCTGTCCCGTACTGTATCCAGTTTTACCCTTCTTGATACCCGTAGTCGGCAGGCCAAGTTTCGTAAACAACACGTCACTGAGTTGCGCCGGCGACCCGATATTAAATTCCCCACCGGCCAACTGATACATTTGTTGTTCAAGCGCTGAGTATTTTTCTCCGAGCTCACGGCTCATAGTGCGTAACACAGTCGCATCAAGCTTTATGCCGTGATGTTCCATGGCAAACAGATGATAGATAAGAGGAAAATCAAATCGCTCGGCAATATCTTTTACTTTTGGCTTCTCACCAAATGCTTGCATTTGCCATGCATAGACTTGCCTCATCGCAGCTATTTGGTTGATAGGAGATGTCAGCTCTCCGCCAACCAGTCCCGCAAGACTTCTGTCTCGGCGAAGGGGGTCAAGCAGAAATGCCGCCTGCCGTATGTCGTGCAACTGACTGAATCGGACACGAATACCAGCCGCAGCTAACGCATGGTACAGCGCCTTCACGTCGTAACTAATGACCGTCCCGAATTCTATGGCCCTCCAAAAGCTCGAGGCAACCTGACTAATGTGCGCATGCGAAGCAGTTGTATCGCTAAATGATGCCCAGACATCCTCGCCGTCCAGATGCAATACAAACGGACCATCGATTGTGACTTCATCTGGCCACGCAACCTCTCGCAGGTTCACTTGATCTGAGGCATGAAAATATAAACTTGTATCGGCTTCATCCTGCATATGCTTCGGGAGTCGCTTTATAAGCGAATGAAATTCGAATTCTTTCAGCTTGGCAGCAACAGCTGGAAGATCAGTATGATGAATATCAGCCTCTTTCCAGTCGAGCTCAATCGGTGCGTCGCAGTAGATACGAGCGAGCTCACGGCTCAACAGAGCATTTGGTTTATTCTCGACAAGTTTGAGTTTCTGCGATCCCTTTAGGTCATCGATGTGCTCATAAATTCCCTCAAGCGTCTCGTATTCACCCAGAAGCGACTGAGCTGCCTTTGGACCAATGCCTTTTACTCCGGGGATGTTGTCGCTCGAATCACCGACGAGCGCTTTATAGTCAACAAACTGATGTGTATTGATTCCATATTTTACTTCGAAGGCGTCAGCGTCAAAGTACAGCAGCTCACTTCCCTTTTTGGTGATATACACTTTCACGTGCCCGTTTAGCAGTTGCATCATGTCATAATCACCACTGACGATGCAGGTTTCAACATCTTTTGTCTTTGCGGCCCGTGAGATTGTTCCAATAATATCGTCCGCCTCGTAGTCATCCATTTCTAGCAGCGGCCAACCAAAGCTCTCTAAGAGATCATGCAGTAGTGGAATTTGCGCAAAGAAATCATCTGGCGGACGCGTGCGTCCCGCTTTATATTCCGGATAAATTTCTTTTCGCTTACTTGTGGCTGTTTTCGACTTATCCCACGCAACGGCCACAAAGTCTGGTTCCAGCTTTTTTATGATTTCTATTGCGATACTCGCAAATCCGTATACCCCACCGGTAGGAGTTCCGTCCGGTAAACTGAGCCCGGGCATGGCGTAATAGCCGCGGTAAAACACGCTCATGCCATCAATAAGTACCAGACGCTTTGTCATAACTTCAGTATACCCTTTGGCCTAGTTACGCCAAATCATTGGACTGTTGGTTCTTAAGGGTTTTGAGAACATTCCTCGCTAGCGTAAGCCGCTTAGAGAATGTCGCCTGACTCACCCCAAGCTCTCGAGCAGCCTCTGCCTTTGAGCGATTTGACACAAACGCCTCCAGTACCTCAACGTACTGATCTTGCAGCTGTGTTTTATGAAGCTGCAACTCATGAGCCACTCCAAGTCGCTGCTGCTGTCGCTGACCGACTGGAGCCTGTTTTTTGACGCTATCTTGTTGCATGACCTTTCGCTGAGCGGCAATTTTATCGTAATCAAAGTTTCCACTCGAACCCACGAGCCCTCGGAGCTTCCGTAGTGTTTCCCGTTCAATCTGTCGTGTACGCTCCGGACTGATGCCCCAGCGATCACCGACATCTTTCAAACTCTCTGGCTTACCGCCACTGAATCCATACCGAGACATAACGATATTAGCCTCACGTTCACTCAGCAGCTCAATAATTGAGCGGAGTTCCTCGTTGACTGAGTCATTTATTACCACCTCATCAATACCGACGGTCGCCTCGTCTTCCAGCATATGCTCCAACGTTGCATCGCCGTCATCGCCAATAGGCGTATCGAGCGAGAGCGTATCTCGACTCACGTCCATCAGCTGCAGCACCTTTTCAATCGTAAAGTCACACTCGTCCGCTATTTCTTCAGGAAGTGGGTCGCGCCCGAGAGACAAGGAGAGACTACGGGTTACCGTTGCGATTTTATTCACATCTTCGACGACGTGGACGGGTAAGCGAATGGTTCGTCCTTTTTCGGCAATTCCGCGAGTAATCGCTTGTCGCACCCACCACGTGGCATAGGTTGAGAACTTATACCCTTTTTGGTAATCAAATTTTTCTACGGCCCGAATAAGTCCGAGGTTTCCTTCTTGAATGAGGTCAATAAGCGGCATGCCTCGACCCTGTCGTTTTCGCGCTAAACTGACGACCAGTCGTGTATTGGCTTCGAGCATTTCACCCCTCGCCTGTCGTCCGTCATCTCGTAACCACTCAAGCTCTTCAACGGTTGCGTGCGAGAAATCTTCTCGACTCAGCAACTCACCGGCAAACAGCCCTGCTTCTATACGCTTACTGACTTCCACTTCCTGTTCCGCAGTCAGTAATGGTGTCCGTCCGATTTCAGTAAAATATTGCTTTACCAAGTCTGCCGTCAAAGCGGCTTGCCCCAACTGCAGAGTGCGGTCTTCGGCCTCTTCTTCAAATGCTGTCTCAATTCGTTCCATACTCATTTGGTCTATTATTAATACCTCTTGAGCAAAAGACAAGCACTGGGGGTTTGGTATACTAGAGCCAATGAGTCATCTTAGAAATATAAAAATCGTCGCATTTGTCGGCCTTGCCGGCAGTGGCAAGAGTTCTGCCGTAGAATACCTTACCCAAAAACATATTCCAAAAATTTATTTTGGCGGCATCATATACAAAGCCATGGAAGAAGCCGGTATCGAGGTTACGTGGGAGAGCCAGCAGCAGTTCCGTGAAGAAATTCGGAAGCACGAAGGTAAAGACTTCGTTGTAAAGCGGGCTATCACTGAAGCACGGAACCTCATTGAAGCCGGACAGCACCGTATCGTTCTCGACGGGTTATACACGTGGAGCGAATATAAGATTTTGAAACATGAGTTTCCAGGCGAACTAACTGTCATTGCTATCGTCACCCCCAAGCATGAACGTAAAAAACGTATGGCACACCGCCCAGAACGACCTATGTCGGCGCAAGAAGTTGATGAGCGCGACTGGACCGAAATAGAAAATCTTGAAAAGGGCGGCCCAATCGCCATCGCCGATTATTTCGTACACAATGACCGCGACTTAGAGTGGTTACATGAGCAACTTGATGTCGTACTACGACAAATCGATTTCTCGTAGTTACATACGCCTACCGTGTAATCGAGAAGATATACCCACCGTTCATTCCATAGGTATCGATTGGTCCGAATGTACCGCCGCCAGCACATGCGTTCCTGAGTCGGGTCATTTCTTCTGGGTCAGGCGTGTTGAGGTGATACATCATAGCGTACTGTGTCGGTGGCGACGGCGACGAGCAGCGGTACAACATGAGTGTAGAATAGGATCCTGGACGCGACTCCTGTAGCGCTGGGACTGACAAGACTAAATTCGCCGGAATATACCCTGCATCGACCAAAATATTATCAATCGTACAGATATATCCAACTGTCCGGCTCGTCCAGCCGCCACCGCCTCCAACGCAGACCCCGTCGGTATATGCTGTACTGCCACTCCCTCCTGCATCGGTTGTCTTGCCCGAATCAACACTCCAGCGCTGAAAAGCCTTCGTAAATTGACTAGCAACCGCTCTGATTTTTGCATCTTGAGCCCGTTGCTGAATGCCACTATACGCAATAATACTTATCGCTGCCACTATACCGATGACGACAATAACGATCAGTAATTCTACGATAGTGAACCCGGTAGTATTAACTTTGCTACTCTTCATTAAAGCGATACCCTAAGTCCGTAATCCATACCATAGCTAGAAACAAACGATGAGTATGTTGATGATGTACAAGCAGGAGAACCAAGCTGTTGCGCAATGGTCTGTGATTGAGTTGTCTCCATATTAGTCATTAGTATTCGAGTCTTATTATCGCCATCAATACATGGAGCTATCATATACGCACGAGCTGGCGCAGATTTTGTATCAATGGGATCATCGATAGTGTTTTTTAAATACCCTGCATCCACCAAGACCCCTTTAAAAGAATTAGTGGAATAACTAGTGTTATACCAGCCACTAGCCACTACTGCGTTATACCCTGAGGGCATACCCGAAAAGTCTTGCGAAGTTTCTATTCCCCACCTATACACCGCTTTAGCTATCGTACTAATATCTGATACTCGGCGAGAGTCGCGCGCTCGTTGTTGAATGGTGCTATACGCAACCACCGTAACCGCTGCTAGTATTCCAATAATGACGATGACGATGAGCAGCTCGACAATAGTAAATCCTGTTTGTTTTTGCCCACCTTTTAGCATAAGCAAATTATATCACGGCTCACTCTGGTCCTGCAGGCGCGGATAGCGTCCACATCAGTTGCACATACCTCTACGTTCTTGTCTCTGATACTGCTCATGCTATATTGAAGAGGATAACAACAATCATATAGGTATATTATGGACCCGTATCAGCAACCACAAAACCAACCCACTGACCCAATCGAGTCAACCCCCTCACCTGTCGGCCCTGAACCGTCTGCAGAGCCAACAACTCCCACACAGGAAGTTAGCCCGGAGCCTCAGGCGACCAATCCCGATTCGTACTCGCAATCTTCGCAGGCTCAGCCAGACACCTCATTCACCGAACCTGCAGCCTATGCGCCTGCGCCCGTCGCGCCAGCAGGAGTAGGAGCTCCCGCCGAAGACCCAGGCAAGACCATGGGGATCGTGGGAATCATCTTAGTATTTTTCTTTGCTCCGGCTGCAATCGTACTTGGTATGTTGTCCCGCAATAAATCAAAGGCTGCTGGACATTCAACCACGCTAGGTACCGTCAGCCTCATCGGCGGTATTGTAATGACAGTCCTCGGCATTATATCTACTATAGCGTTCTTCGCTCTCGTATCAGCTGGGCTCAACTCTATTAGTACATCAGGCTCCATCTCGACCGAGAATGACACAACGGTTGTCGGCGGAACCGACACCTCGCTTTCCCTGGATGAAAAAGCCAAAAAAGTTAAGGAATTGGCCGAAGCATACAAAACTAAAGCTGGCGACTACCCTCAGTCAAAATCAGAATTCAGTAAATATCCAGAATCGACTATCCCTACTGATGTAATGGTGTTTTCAGCCATTCGATCATCAACTGCGGTGACGTACAGCTACTGTGGTCCTAATAGCGCACAAGTTTCGTACTTGGGTGACAGCAAAGAGGACATTCGGATCCTTCCTGTCGGTACCGCGAGCGCAACCGAGCCTTGCAAAGAATAGGAATAGCCGTCGAGAAAACATACATCGCCGCAATGCGGCGATGTATGTTTGTTAAAAGAAGTTCGTACTACTTCAAATACTCATGCAGCTTTTTTGCATCTTTATGCTTACGAAGCTTCGCTAGCGCCTTAGCTTCAATCTGTCGGATTCGTTCTCGAGTTACGGCAAATTCCTGGCCAACTTCTTCGAGTGTATGGCTTTTGCCATTATCGAGGCCAAATCGCATGCGAACGATTTTCTGTTCACGATCACTCAAGGTCGAGAGAACGCTTTGCACCTGTTCCTTTAGTAGCTGAGTGGTGGCAGACTGTTCAGGGGTAACTGAATCTTCATCTTCGATAAAGTCTTGCAGAACGCTGTCTTCGTCTTCTCCGTCACGGCCAACACCGGCATCGAGCGACTGAATATCTTGTTTGATCTTAATGACATATTCAACTTTTTCAGGCTCCATCTCAAGCTCTTTTGCCAACTCTTCAATGGTTGGTTCACGGTTAAGCTCTTGGGTCATACGGCGCTGCGTACGAAGCAGCTTATTGATCGTTTCCACCATGTGAACCGGAATACGAATTACGCGCGCCTGGTCAGCGATAGCGCGGGTGATAGCTTGTCGAATCCACCAAGTCGCATAGGTACTAAACTTAAATCCTTTATCTGGGTCGAATTTCTCTACAGCACGGAGTAGCCCAGTGTTACCCTCCTGAATAAGATCTAAGAAATCAAGACCTCGGCCGGAGTAGCGTTTAGCAATACTCACTACAAGTCGCATGTTTGCCTCAGCCATTTTGTCTTTTGGCTTGCTCAATTTCGCAGCTTTTGTCACAAGCTTTTGTCGCTCACTTGCGGTTATTTCATCGCCTTTTAGCTTAGCGGCAACTTCGGCCAGTTCTTCGCTGTTAGCAACAATCTTTTGTGCCAACTCAAGCTCTTCTACGGCGTTTAGTAGTGGAATTTTACCAATTTCGCGTAAATATAAACGGACAGAGTCGTCCGAGACATCGTCGAAGTACTGATTTGAATTTAGCGTGTCCTCGTCATCTTCTACTTCATCTTCGAGTTCAGCAACACCTGGCTCTTCGACACCTTCGAGTGTGTTAATTTCTTCGTCGGAAAGCGGTTGCTTCATTGGGTCATCAGCCATTAGGCAGTCTCCTTGATTAGTGCATACAACTGAGCCCGCAGGTCATCGGCCAATTGGTCGTTGCCGGCGCTTTCAGCATCACGTAAATCGTTGATTAGTCGTTCTTTGGTTTGTTTCTTGTGTTCAACTTCAGTTTGGCGGAGTAGTTTGGCTACTTCGAGTGAGCTATCTTGCTCGCTCCAGCCTTCATACCGTGACTCGGCCTTCAGTTGTATTATTTTAACATACGTTTCAAGTGGCTTCAACGCAGCCGGTACTTCATCTACTAAAGGTTCTGAGTGAGATTTTAACCACGCCGCAATAGATTGACGCTCCGGCCCAGCGAATATCGTTGTGTCAAAATTGCCTAGATGATGGCGCGTTTCGGGATGAGCAATCAGTACCGCCAGTAAATTATCTTGATATGCAGCAGCCGGACGCTCGACCGCCGCTGGTTCCGACTGAGTTTGTTTGACTGCTTTTAGTGGAGCATTCAGCGAATGGTCGCCTGTATTCAACTTGGCATTTATAGCTTCCAGTGACGTCTCCGTCATCTGCGCTATTTTGTTAAGATAATGCTCTTTCTCAACGTGATCTTCGAGTTTCGCTATCACCGCAAGGCTTTCCGTTGTGAATCGACGCTTCCCTGCTGCCGTTTTCATGTCCACTCGAGCAGAATATTGCCGTAATACCCAATCAACCACCGGTTCCGAAGAAGAAGTAGCCGCGCGCCACAGTGCCGGATCATGTTGAATCAACTCATCAGGGTCCTTCATGCCGTCCGGCAAGCTAATGATAGTCAGCTCAACACCTACCTGACTGGCAATTGGTATTGCCCGTTCTGTTGCAGCAAGCCCCGCTTTGTCGGCGTCGAACGATAGCCTCACATCGTGGCTGAGTCGTGCAAGGCTTTTGAGATGCCATTCCGTAAGAGCGGTTCCGGCACTCGCAACAACATTCTTGATTCCAGCCTGATGACTACTTACAACATCCAGGTTTCCCTCTACCACAACTGAAAAATCTGCCTTACGTATCGCTTCCTTGGCTTGAGACAATCCAAAGACATGTCGCGATTTGTCATACACAAGTGTCTGTGGAGTATTGAGGTATTTCGGCGCTTTTGGATCGTCAGTAATAATACGACCAGTAAATCCTATGACCTGACCACTTGGATCCATAAGAGGGACGGTCATTCGCCCGCGGAAGATATCACCACCAAAGCGGTTTGTCAGACCGGCATCAGATAGTTCACGTTTAGAGAAGCCTTTTTTCGTAAGGAAGCGTACATCCGCCTCTCCCTAATATGGCGCATAGCAGATTTTAAATTCTTGTACTATCTCTTTGCTCAACTGCCGTTTCTTAATAACGTACTCCAAAGCATGTTTGTTTTTAAGC
>JAUPVA010000081.1 GCA_030917245.1 Patescibacteria group bacterium | reverse complement strand
TAGTTGCCTGAGTAGTTCGTGCTGACTGCCACTGCCGTAGACCTTCAGCGTAAGATTAAGCTTCGTCGCAGCCGAAACGGCTAAGTCGTGGTGCTTGTATGGTACCTGGCGTCCGAGCGTTACGTAGTGGTCGCCACGCTCTCGTGCTGGGGTGAAACGATCGACATCGACAGGCGGGTGCACAACGGTGCTCGGTTGGCCGTAATATTTAGTGATGCGTTTTTGCACCTCGGTGGAGTTGGCAATAAAGACGTCAACTCGTTGGGCGGCTTCAAAGTCGGCACGTTTAAGGCCGGGGACTATGAGCGGCATAAGTAGCCGTACCAGCCAATTTAGTCGTCCAAACCCCGGGTCTTGCTTGTACTCATCGTAATGACTCCAGTAGTAGCGAATAGGAGTATGACAATAACAGATGTGAATTTGGCCAGCGCGAGTCTTCCGAACTTGCTTGGCTTCGGCACTGGAGCTCGAAATTATAACATCGAACTCACTCAGGTCGAGGTGCTTCAGAGCATTGACCCGTAGCATGGGAAGCAGCTTGTGGAGTTTCCGAAGCGGCCGAGGGAGGCGCTGCAGGTAGGTGGTCCGCACGTCGTATTTGGCAAATTTTGGCATGGCTTCTGGAGCGTAGGTAGAGGTATAAATTGGTGCGCCCGGAAACGCTTCGGCAAGAGCGAGTACAACATTTTCGGCTCCTCCCATGTTGGTGAGCCAGTCGGCAACAATAGCCACTTTAGGCTTTGGCACTAGCGGGCTCCTTGTTTTCGAATGACCACGGCAATGGTCTTAAACAGGATTTTTATATCGAGCCAAAAGCTCCAATTTTGTGCATAAAAGGTCTCAAGTTCTATTCGTTCGTCGAAGCTGAGTTCGCTACGGCCCGACACTTGCCAAAGCCCAGTAACGCCTGATTTTACGCTGTGGAGGAGGGCTGCTTTGCCATCAGAAAACTTTACTTCTTGCGGCAAGATAGGACGTGGACCAACCAGGCTTAAGTCTCCTTTTAATACGTTGAATATCTGAGGCAATTCATCGAGCGATGTAATACGCAGGAAATTTCCAAACTTTGTAATGCGCGGGTCGTCTTTGACTTTGTGGTCGCGGCGATACTCAGCAGCTAAATCAGGTCGTCCCATCGTTTCAAACTCATCGGCAGCATCTGCTTTACCATATTTTGCTGACATGCTTCGCAATTTAATGAGCCGCACCGGTTTTGAAAACTGACTCAGGCGGTTAGATAAATAGAAGACTGGGCCGGGATTGAAAATCTTTTGCAGGACTATGAGGACAAGAAACAACGGGCTAAGGAGTACAACGAGTACGACGGCAATAATTGTGTCGAATACGCGCTTTGCAATGGCGCCCCAGCCGATGAGCGGGGTTTGAGAGACGGAAATCATCGGGTAGCCAAGAAACACATCGACAGTATTTTTGCCGCTGTAAAATTCGGCCTCGCCAGGAATGAAGCTGTAGTTGATGTGATTAACCTGTGCAGCGCTTAAAATGCGCTGGTTGCGATCACTTGAGTCGTAAAGGTCTGTTTGAATGATAGTAGTGACATGGAGCCGCTTAATAGCAGCAAGGGCTTCGTCGGTATTAGAAAATTGCTCAACTCCTGAAAGAGCTTTAGGAACAAGTCGGGCAGGACAATTCATGGCAACCACACGGTAGCCGCTCCTCTTTGTTTCAGACAGTTCAAAGGCAATGTCTTTTGTGGCACTCGAGTTGCCGATAATGAGCACTCGACTGGTGCCGCGTCCAAAACGAAACAGCAGGCTCTTAATGAACCGCATGACTTCCCGCTCGAATACGAGCAACAAGAACGAACCTACGAGTGCATAGGCGGTCACCAAACGAGCCGGGAAGACGCGATCGTCTGTGACGTATTCATACCCTATGACAAGCAAGATACCAATAAGCGAACCAATGGCGATTTTTGTCCACTCTACAAGTCGGCGGTTGTAGGTGGTTGATTCGTATAAGCCAAGTGCTGCAAAGGTCAAAATCCAAAACGGCAAAATAGTCAGGAAGGTCAGAATATACGTTTGCGCATAGACGGGTACGAGCAACGGGCGGGGGTCATTTTGTACTCGCAGTATATAAGCGATGGCAAATGCGACTATCAGCATTAAGATATCTGCGAACAGAAGAAGGAGGCTGTATAGTTTTGCGTTTCTGCTTGGCATAGTGCTTTACGTACCTTGAAGTATAGCATTTCAGCTATACTGAATACTAATGAAACAGCTAAGCTTGTCGGGGGTATTGCAGTGGGGACTGGCCTTCGTTTTACTGGGGGTTGTCCTGCACGCACCCATAAGCGTAGGGTTCGGCACCGTCTTACCAGACGCCGCCTTGGTTATCAAAGCCTGGAAGGAAATACTACTTGCTCTTCTTGGAGCGGTGGCTGCTATTGCGGTAACAAGGCGGGGGATGTGGCGGGAGCTACTACAAGATAGAGTAATTCAATTAGGACTAGCCTTTATTGGGCTGCATCTTCTACTGGCTGCGGTAATGGGTGGTGACGTTGAGTCGATAGCAGCCGGTTTGCTGATTGATCTTCGATTCGTGGCAATATGTCTACTGGCATATATTGCAGTACAACTGCGACCGGGTCTACGGAATTTACTGGTGCGAGCGACAGTGGTCGGGGCTGTAATAGTAATTGGATTTGGTTTGTTGCAAATTACAGTGCTTCCAGATGATGTGCTGCGCGGGCTCGGCTACTCAAAGCAGACTATAACGCCGTACACGACAATTGACAGCAACCCGGACTATGTTCGCATTAACAGTACGCTACGCGGGCCTAATCCGTTAGGGGCGCTAGCAGTGGTGTACCTGGCGCTAGCGTTAGCGTACATGACTCGACGGTACGCTACGGCTAGCGTAGCACTGAAGATGCTCGGATTAGGATCAATTATTGGATCAATCATGGTGTTATTCGCGAGTTATTCGCGAAGTGCGTACCTGGCGACGGTGGCTGCGGTTGGGGCGATTGCTGTACTGACCGTGCGGTTGTCGAAGCCTATTATCGCAGGAATTCTTGGGCTCATTGCTGTTGGTGGGCTTGGACTAGCCATGGTATCGACGAGCGACTGGTTCTCGAATGTCATTTTGCATGAAGACCCCGAGTCC
>JAUPVA010000080.1 GCA_030917245.1 Patescibacteria group bacterium | reverse complement strand
TGATGACTATGCTTGAGGCGGGTGCCGAGGATGCAATTGAGGACGGTGAAGAGACTACGGTGTATACAGATCAAAAGGATCTGATGAAAGTCCGATCTGCGCTTATTGATGCGGGTCTAAAAGTAGAAGATGCAGAGCTACAATACTTACCAAATACACCGGTGATTGTATCTGACCAAGAGACTGCTGACAAAGTAATGAGAGTTCTAGATGTACTTGACGATGTTGACGACGTAGTAAACGTTCATACCAACGCCGACATAGTTGTATAAAAAGTATATTGACAGCATTACAACACCAGGTGCATATTTAGCGCATGCGATGGGTACGCTGGTTGGGAGTGGCGTCGCGAAGTCGTATCGATAGTCCGAAAAATTGGCTCGTTCGGTATTGGGCGTCGCTAGCGCTATACTTAAGACATGAAGTTGTATCTATCGAGCCAAGGTTTTGGCAATCATTTAGACAGATTGCAACAAATGGTAGGCACTGATAAGCGAGTATTGTTTATCGATAACGCCAAAGATTATTTGAGTGATGCTGAGCGGACGGCGCATGTGGAAGAAAAACGCCTTGAGTTTGAGTCTGCCGGCTTTGAGTTTTACGAACTCGACCTGCGCGAGTACTTTCGTTCGCCGGATAAACTTAAGTCAATAATTTCGGCTGCGTCATTTGTGTGGGTGAGTGGGGGTAATACCTTTATACTGCGCCGTGCCATGGAATATTCTGGGTTCGATGCACTGATTCGAAACGCGTTAGCGGCTGGAACGGTGACATACGGCGGGTCGAGCGCCGGATCGATTGTGTTAACCCCTACACTACGCGGTACCGAACATGGTGATGACCCTTACATGGTGCCGGATGGATACAAGACTGAAGTAATTTGGGACGGACTTGGACTCATTTATTCACAGCTTGTCCCCCACTACCAGTCACCTTGGTTTGGTAAAGAATCGTCTGACATGGAGCATTATTTTGTTGAACATAATATGGACTACGTTACCCTGCAAGATGGTGAAGTGTACGTAGTAGACGGAAAATATGAGAGAAAATTAGTATGAGAATCATTGGTATTGACCCTGGCACGGGAATTTTAGGATTCGGAGTGATTGATACGAGCGGTAGCAAATCAAAGCTCGTGACTGCCGGAGTCATTACAACACCTCCCCATACACCGCTTGATGTCAGACTTGAAGAAATATTCGACGGGTTAACAGAGATTATTGCGGAAACAAAGCCAGATATTATGTGTGTCGAAAAATTATTCTTTGCTCGAAATGTTACCACCGCGATGAGCGTTGCTTCAGCTCGCGGGGTGGCTATTCTGACTGGAAGAAAAGCGAGATTGCCTATTGAAGAATACACACCGATGCAGATCAAGCAAACGCTAACCGGATACGGTAAAGCCGATAAGAAACAGGTTCAGGAGATGGTGCGGCAGCAACTCGGCTTACAGCAAGTACCGAAACCAGATGATGCCGCAGACGCGTTAGCTGCTGCTATTACTCACCAGATGATGAGTCGATAACAGGCTGCAGTATTGCATTCAGCGTATTATCAGCTTACCTAGGTATTATGGAAAGTATGGCGGTAGTAAATAAGATGAGAAAAATTAGAATTACATCGGTAGGATCACGAACTTCTGTCATTCATGTCGAAATGCGATAGCGAATAGGCATAGTTTTTTTGTCGGGAAGAGCGTCGGGTATGACCACTACCGGGGTTTTGCTATACTTAGTAGGATATGCATCGAAAAGGCAAGTATACCAAGAAGCTTGGCCCATTGGTTTCATCGCGTAGGTTTTTAAAACGGCGATGGAAGTGGTTTAAGGGGCTTAGCAAGAAGCAAAAAGCGTTGCTCATCGGCGCTCCTATATTGTTGTTTTTGGTGGTTACTCCTGCGGTCACGTACGCGTATTACTACAACGATATTGGTGATAAAGAGCGGCTACTGAACCGTAATAATACCGGCGTCGTACTCCTAGACCGTAATGGAAAATCATTTTTTTCTACCGGCCGAGCGGAGAAGCGAGCGCTTGTGCCACTTGACCAAATTTCAGACGACACCGAAAAGGCTCTTGTCGCAGCTGAAGATAAGGATTTCTACAAGCATTCAGGTTTTGATGTTTTTGGGATAATTCGTGCGCTGTATTCAAATCTCATTGCCCGTGACATTACCGGCGGCGGATCAACTCTTACACAGCAGTTAGCCAAAAATACGTTGCTGAGTGAGAAGCAAACTATTTTGCGAAAATACCAGGAGCTTGTAATCGCGATGGCGATTGAACAGCGATATTCTAAAGAAGAAATTTTAACTATGTACCTTAACTCGGTCTTCTATGGTGAGAATGCCTTCGGGATAGAAGAGGCTTCTGAAAACTATTTTAATAAGAAGCCAAGTGAGTTAGACCTTGCAGAAAGTGCCATGCTTATAGGGGTGTTACCGGCGCCGAGTGTCTACTCACCGATTACGGGAGACCCTGAGTTGGCGAAAGAGCGACAAACGACTGTCCTTACAAGGATGGTTCGCAACGGCTACATCACCGAAGACCAAAAAACATCTGCACTTGCAGCCCAATTAGCCTATGCTTCTCCCGACTCGGGGATCGACAACGAGGCTCCCCATTTTACTGAAATGGTACTGAAAGAACTCTATGACAAGTATGGTGAAGAGAGAGTCACCCGTTCAGGTTATCAGGTAACAACTACTCTAGATCTTGATTTGCAGAAAAAAGCTAATATTGCCGTCGAAAATAATATGAGTTTCGTCGAGGCAAACGGTGGATCTAACGCGAGTCTAGTCGC
>JAUPVA010000079.1 GCA_030917245.1 Patescibacteria group bacterium | reverse complement strand
CTCGATAAAAATAGTTATATTCAGTTTTGTAGTCTGAAGTAACCGTCAACAACGCTCCCCCGTCCAGCTGATTTGATGCTAAACGTCGGTTCAAGGGCACCATTAATTTGTCACCAATCGTTCGGTATAAGTTACCCCGATCGTTTCTAAGGAATGCGTCGGTCTGATGCAACCGGTTCAATGCCGCCTGATTTTCAACACAGCGTGAACGGATCCGCTGAATAACTTCCGGCGAGATAGTTGTTGCGGCACTTGTTTGCGCTGAGGGTATCAGAAAAAAAGCTCCCACCATTAGAGCGAAAAATGTAAGCAAACGCAAATTCATACAGATTAGTATGCGCCGAAACGACCTATTTGGTCAAATGAATTCTGTGGCCGTCAACGGTAATAAGTCCGTCCTTTAACAAACTGGCAAGCGCAGGTTCGTACCGAGAGTCAGCCGCGACGACGTCTTGAAGTTCAGAGTTAGTCGTTAGTCCTTCAGACAAGCCCCGAATAATCCGACCTCGCATTTGTCGAAGACTTCCTTCAAGCGGAGATTGTTTTTTGTAATGACGACTCCGACCAATATTACGTACCCCGCTCGCCTTTAAATGCGATCCATAATCCATCAGTGCCCAATAGAACTCACGTGGGTGCTCGATATCAATTGTCTGCAACAACTTCTCTTCGATCGCCGTATCGCTCACCGAATAATCATCCCTGAAAAAATGATGAATATAAACGGTACGAATATTCGTTTCAATAAATAGTGCGGGCTCGTTGAATGCGTAGGCCTGAATTGCGCCTGCAGTGTTCTTACCAACGCCAGGGAGCGTCATAAGCTCACTCCGCTCGTGAGGAAACACTCCATTATGCGTATCGACAATTTGTTTTGCTGCCTCATGCAAAAACTTAGCGCGGCGATTATAGCCTAGGCCTTGCCAAAGTACTAAAATATCAGCCAATGGTGCCGCAGCAAGAGTGTTCTCATTTGGGAATTCTCTAATAAATTCTTCAAATTTAGGGATGACACGACCCACCTGCGTTTGCTGAAGCATCAGCTCACTGACGAGAACATAGTATGGCCGCGTATCGCTACGCCATGGCATATCTCGATACATTTTTTGACCCTGCAGCCAAACCGTGTCTACAAATTCTTCCATCTATCTCATATTATACGTGGCTATCGCCATCACGTGCACCGCTAACCAGTGGCGCGTATAATAAGATGTATGACGACGTATACTTTAGCTGGAGGTTGCTTTTGGTGTTTAGACGCCGTGTTCCGACGATTATCTGGAGTCGTGACGAGTGTCGTTGGATACACCGGCGGTACAGCCGCTGACGCCAGTTATTACCGGGTTGCCAGCGGCACGACAGAGCATGCCGAAGCCGTACAGGTGACTTTTGACGAATCAATACTGCCCGCCAAAGACCTACTCGATATATTTTTCCTGATTCACAACCCTACCACACTCAACCAGCAAGGTGCCGATATTGGACCACACTATCGCAGTGCGATGTTTTACGCCGACCCGACTCAGCAGGCTGAGTTCACCACAGCACTTTCGCGGGCCTCGCTGCACTGGGACGAGCCAATTGTGACCCAGTTAACATCTCTAGAGAAGTTTTACCCAGCAGAGCCCGAACACCAAGATTATTTTACGAATAACCCTACCAATCCCTATTGCTCGGTGGTCATTAGTCCGAAGATTATAAAAGCTCGTCGGGCATACAATCACTATTTTAAGGAGATCTAAATGAAGATTACAAAATACGAGCACGCCTGTTTTACAGTCGAGAAAGAAGGGAAATTACTCGTAATTGATCCAGGTGCATTCACCACCGACTTGCCCGTACTTGAGAATGTTGTAGCTGTCGTTGTAACACACGAACATGCCGATCATTTTAACTCTGCAAGCCTTGACGCAATCATTGCGCATAGCCCCGATGCAGTCGTTCTTGCGCACGGTGATATTACTAAGCAACTTGATGACACGCTTCCTGCTCAGACCGTTGCCACTGGCGAATCGACTACGGTCGGACCGTTCAGTCTGCAGTTTTTTGGCGGCGTCCACGCTACCATCCATGAGTCGCTGCAGCCGGTGGCTAATCTTGGTGTGCTGATTAATAAGGTTATTTATTACCCAGGAGATTCATTCTCGCTCCCCAATCAGCCGGTTACATGGTTGGCTCTTCCCGTCTGGGCGCCATGGCTCAAATTGTCTGAAGCAATCGATTTCGCTCGTTCGGTCAACCCGACGCATATCTTTCCCACGCACGACAGCATTGCATCAGACATCGGCAAGCAGCTAACCGACCGCCTCGTGCCAGATCTTACGGGGATTTCGTATCAGCGACTGCTGTCTCCGGTAGAGGTTGAGGAGTAGAACCTCTCTCAGTATCGGAGTATGCAAGAATACCCGCATGTACAAAAAACGAGCGATCTCACCTATATGATCGCTCGTTTTTAGACTTTGCTATTAGTAGCCAAATATATGGATTAGCGCTGTGGATTCTGCTTTTCGGCTGATTTGGTTGCAGCCGGACGAGTAGTTCGCTTAACATCTCGCTCAACCGCCTTAGCAGTTGCCTTAGCATCTTCAGCCACGCGGCCAGCCCGAACTTTTGCCTCGGCGCTGAGGCGTTCTGCTTCATCGCGCATAACAGTCGCTGAATTTTTAGCACTTTTTGCCATACCGCGCGCTTCGTCTTCAACTTTTGTGGCACCTTTTTTTACCGATTCAGCCGCAGCCGAGGCTGCCGCTTTGGCTTGCTGTGCCTTAAGAGCCACTTCTTCCTTGGTGTCTTCTGCCTTCGCTTTTAGGTCAGCTCGGGTCTGCTTACCGCTTTTTGGGGCGACTAATACTCCAGCTACAAAACCAGCGACTGTTGCCGCAACAACTTTTAGTAACTTACTCATAATTCCTCCTATCGTTTACGAAATGCCTTAACAGCTTCACTAAATACCTTAGCCGGATTCATCCAATGCGTTACCGATGAAATGTTTTCGGTAATTGCATCGACGTTTCTAGCTATACGATTCACTTTAATAATAACCATTGTTACGGCTGCAAGCAACGCAATGATAACCAGCGACAACAGGATTATCACAATAGTGAGTAATGTAATAACGAGATTCGTGTCCATAGAGCTAGCTGACCCCTTTCATGTTAGGTATGGGTATATTTTTATCATATCACTTTTTATTGCTTTTTGCAATAGCTACAAGATATGGAGCAAGTAGCGTGAGGCATACGCCAATCGTGAATAAGTGTCCTATTAAGGGCACGGTGTGAACTTGCGCCCCCGAGGCAACCGAATGGCGATTATTCACAACCGGGTCGTACCACGCTCGTATGCTATGAGTATCTACTTCCGTCAGACTCGTAGGCAGTGACGATACCGCTTTATGTAGAGCTGGCACCGACTGTCGTAGAGTTGCCGATATAGGCGCGTGGCGAGATGCCACCCCGCAGAGCGTAATCACTCGCTTGACGCGAGAAGAAGAATTGGCCACATGCAGTGCCAAAGTAGCACCAGCACTTTCGCCTATAAGCACGACTTGTGCTGATTTCGGAGTGGCCTGGACCGCAGCTCTTACCAAAGCAAGCTTTGATTCAAACGTTCCTTTATCGGACCATGTGATAGGAACAAAAACTGGTACGACTCCATACATACGCCACCCGCGAAGTGAGAACGTGCGAAACCAATCATAGTTATCGCCCAGTCCGGGAATGTAGAGTATGTGTACCTTCATAGTTTGAATAGTATAGCGTGCTACAGTGAGTACATGGCACATATTGTCCTTGCCCGTGCACTCACCGCCCGTCTTGCCCGACGATTTCTCAAGATTGCTACAGTCATATTTGTGGTGATTGTTGCCGGCTTAGCGCTTCTTACCTGGGCTCTTGCGTACTTTTTCAGCCCATGGTGGTGGCTATTACTCGTGCCGCTCGCAATTGTTGCTCTCGTGATTCTACTACTCCGCGTCGTTCTCATGTTTATTATTCGGCAAATTCATCGCCAATCGCTGACTCAAGAACAAGCAAAGCACATCGATCAATTTATCGATAAAGTTCAAAGCCTACTCGAAGCCAGGGCAACTCCATTTCCGCTTATTGTTCTTATTTGTTTGAAAGACCTGCTCGTCCATCGTGACATCGTGACGGTAAAATCTGTCATAAAAGATTCTGCTCAACTAACGTCAGACTATCGACAACTCGAAAAATTATTCAATTAAGGAGTAAGGCGGTTAATATCGCGTGGGAAGAGCGTCGCTTCCTTGACGTTGCTAAGACCGATGGTTTTTTGGACTAATCGATCAATCCCAAAGCCGCAGCCACCATGTTGTGGTAAGCCGAATTTGAAGGCCTGTAGGTAATAACGAAAGCCTTCAGCAGTAACATCAAGTCCAGCGGCGGTCATTTGTTCAATCATCTTATCGTAGTTGTTTTCACGAAGTGGAACCGTAGCGATTTCAAGGCCGCGGTAAAGCAAGTCAGCCCACGCAACCGTACCCTCGTCTTTGAACTTGTGATAAAACTTACCCGCTTCTCGTGGAAAATCGGTTGCATACACCAGGTCGCTACCGAGTTGTTTGCGGGCATATTCAGCAATCCAGCGCTCTTCGTCAGGAATCAGATCTTTTTCATTCGTAGTGTCTGTACCGGTCGCTTTGGTGTACATATCGTGAATTTCGGCAATCGTGAATTTCGGCACTTCATCGGTAAGTTTCAGTTCGGGTGCGTTCAGGCTTTTTAAATCGTCTCCAAACTGATCATAGACAACCGTCAACGCGTGCTTCGTCATATTCGCAACCATATCCATAACTTCCTGGTGCGTCTCCACGAAGCCCATCTCAATATCGAGCATGGTTAGTTCAGTCAGGTGGCGCGTCGTGGCAGATGGCTCAGCTCGGTAGCTATGCCCGATTTCATATACCCGCTCGAATACTCCAACCATAATCTGCTTATAAAACTGCGGGCTCTGGGCGAGCGTCGCGGTCTTGCCAAAATAATCGAGCGTAAATACTTCTGCTCCGCCTTCTGTTGCTGCTCCAAGAAGTTTTGGCGTATCGATTTCGACAAACTCATTCTCATCAAGGTACTGTCGAAGTGCCCGTGTTAGTGCACCGCGAATCCTAAAAATCTTCTGCTCCTGCATGTTCCGAAGGCTCAATACTCGATGTTCGAACAGCGTATCGAGGTTTTCTGACTTATGAGAAATTGGTTTATCGATTTCGATTGGCGGCTCGTCAGTCACCGGACTCAGCACTTCAACGGCTACATCGTGAAGCTCTGCTCCCCCGGGAGCCCGCTCATCGGCAACCACTGTGCCGGTAAAGCTTACGACGGTGCCGATTTGCAGACCTCGAAGTTTTTCAAGCTCATCTTTCGAATCAATCAAGCTCTGAGCCAAGCCGGAACGGTCGCGGACCGTCAAGAAATTTAGTCCACCGAGCAGGCGCTTTTTATGCAACCAGCCTTGAATTGTAATTTGCTGGCCGACGTTTGAAGGAATGTCCCGGATAAGTGTTCTTGTCATATCTTACCGATTATACTGTCACTTCCCTGTTTTCGCCAGGGGTGAATTGCACTCATGACGTGTTTTTGACATACTGGTACGTAACCATAACCATAAATAAAAATTATATGCATCAAGAAATCTTCACTGAACTCAGCATTGTCCTGGTCGTCGTTGCCGCCATCTCGGTCCTGATGCGCTGGCTCAAACAGCCGCTGATTTTAGGCTACATCCTCACCGGCATTCTCGTTGGACCACTAGTGTTAGATGTTATTCATGCCAAAGAAGCATTTGAGGGCTTTAGTGAAATTGGCATTGCTCTGCTCCTCTTCATCATCGGCCTCGGCATGAACGCGGGAGTGATTCGAAGCCTCGGCAAGGTATCGCTGGTTACCGCGTCGGTTATACTCACCGTTGTCGGTGGCCTGGGATTAGCTACCTTATTAGCTCTCGGCTTCGACTTCGTCACTGCTTTAGTTATGGCCGTCGCACTGTTCTTCTCAAGTACGATTGTTATTTTGAAGGTGCTGAGTGACAAGCGAGAAGTCAGCCGGCTTCATGGTCAAATCGCCATCGGCGTCATTTTGGTTGACGACATTGTCGCAACGCTTGCTATAGTTGCCGTTACCGCGTCGGCGAACGGCGGGCTCGGTGCCAGCCAATTGCTGCCAATGATTGGTAAAGCAACCGCGCTAGGACTGCTGCTGTTCGTAGTCGGCGCCTACCTTATTCCGAAGTTTGCGAAAACACTGGCCAAAAGCCAAGAGTTGCTGTTTATTTTTGCAATTGCGTGGGGCTTCGGCATCGCTAGTTTGTTCGGAGTCTTTGGCTTTTCGCATGAAGTCGGTGCCCTTTTTGCCGGAGTCGCGCTTGCCTCCCTTCCGTATGCCACCGAAATGAGCACACGATTAAAGCCTCTACGTGACTTCTTTATCGTCCTGTTCTTCGTGACACTCGGCGAACGATTTGTCTTTGATGATCTCGGAGGCACACTGGTTCCTGCGCTGCTACTTTCGGCTATTGTCTTGATAGGAAAGCCGCTATTTACCATGATTAGCCTCGGTGCCCTGGGATACACCAAACTCACGAGTTTCAAAGCCGGTATTCACCTTAGTCAAATTAGTGAATTTTCAATCGTTCTGGTGGTATTGGCGGCGCAGCTGAATCTTGTAGACGATAAGTCGGCAACTATCATTACCCTGGTTGCGCTCATCACCATTGGGATTAGTTCATACCTCATGAAATACGATAATGCACTATATAAAAAGCTCAACGGCGTGCTGAGCGTATTTGAACGAAAAAAGCCAAAAGAGCAAAAGCAAAAAAGAGGCTTATACTCGTCAATATTATTCGGCTACCATCATGGTGGTCATGAATTCCTTCATTTATTCCGAGACACTAAAGAACGCTACCTAATTGTCGACTACGACCCAGATGTTATTGAGCACCTTGAATCACAAGGGATCCGGCATGCTTATGGCGATGCAACCGACACTGAATTTTTAGAAGAAATTAATGCCGGACACGCTAAGTTCGTTGCGAGCACTATTATTGATAAGCAGGTTAATATGATGCTGCTTGGCTATCTTCACAGGCACTCCACCTCGATTACCTTTATCTGTCATGCGCGTACTTACGAAGATGCCTTAGAGCTGTACGAGCATGGCGCTGCATACGTCATCCTGCCTCGCTTCTTAGGGTCGGAGTATATTACCAGCCATATTAAGCGGCACGGTCTCGATAAAAAGTCTTTTGACGCGTTTAGAGCACGTCACATCGTTAGCATTGGCAAGACAGCTGTTGCGCACCAAGACGGCTAAACGTCAGTCGAGCCAGCGGATCGATTGGGCGCTTTAGACGACGACGCATTTCGTTCAGCCACAGCACGCATATCGTCATGCGCATCGAATTCATCAAGAATCCGCTTACCTAGCAGCGCCTCAATCGTATCTTCTAGGGTTACGATACCAACCGTTTCTCGATATTCGTTGATAACCACAAATAAATGATGGTGCGTCTTCAAAAATGCCTTCAAAGCCTGTGACAATGTATGGTCTTGTCGAATGTAAAAGACATGCTTCGACATCGCCGATTCAACCTTAGCTGTATGTTTCTTACTACCATCCAGTGTCAGTACGTCGCGAAGGTAGAGCATGCCAACAATATGGTCGATATCGCCATCAATAACGGGAAATCGACTATGGCCTGTCTTATGAAGGTCATCAAGAACAAGCGGTCCAAGAATTTCTGTGCGGCTAATCGTATCGACAACACTCTTTGGAGTCATAATGTCGCTCACGAGTTTATCGTCAAAGTCTAGACTCGCAGTTATGAGCGCCGCTTCATCTGGTGTGACAACACCAGCAGACTGGACAACGAGTTCTCGAAGCTCTTCCCGTGAAGCGAGCTTCGGAGACGGATTAGTAGGAGTAATCGTACGCACCCATGACAAATAATCACGGTACCGTTCGACAAATGCGAGCATGGCCGCTTCGTATCGATCGTATAATTGCTGCGACCTGCGATGTACCACTTTTGCAGCCGCCATTTTCCCATATATGAGCGAAGCGGCAATTGCAGTAATGATTCCGAAGAACCAGCCAAAAGCAGCAATTAAACATACAACAAATATCACGAGCAGCACAGCTTGTAAGACTCGATGGATTGATACGATATCTTCATAGGCCGCTTCCCGTCGGACTTCAAGGTCAACGGCACTATCACCAACATTCGTACGACGACTTAGTTCAAACGAACTATAACGCGATCGCCGAGGAGTAACAGATACCACGAGTACCACTACAACAAATATAAGAACTGCGAGGAGCGTCTGGAAGATTATCATAAGGCTTATTGTACCTGAGCAATGGCTACCGATTCAAAATAAACTTTAGTACAATAGAAACAACCAAAGGAGAAAATGCAAATATGAGTGGTAGAGGATGGATTATTTTTGTTACGGTATGCGTGTTACTGTTTGGCGGACTCGTCGTCTGGTCTGGACGTGACCGTGTCGACGTTTCTGGTGTTGATACCAACAAAATTCAAGGGGCTGCAGAAGCTTCAGGTGGTATAGCAGACCACGTATACGGAAACGCTAATGCCAAAGTAGTGCTGGTCGAATATGGCGACTTCCAGTGCCCAGGCTGTGGTTCGGCGCACCCTATTGTCAAAAATGTGACCGAAAAGTATAAAGACCAGGTAGCTTTTGTGTACCGCAACTTCCCCCTCACTAATATCCACCCGAACGCACGCGCAGCTGCAGCTTCGGCAGAGGCTGCAGGCAAGCTTGGAAAATACTGGGAAGTACATAACGCCCTATTCGAGAACCAATCTGCATGGTCAAACGCGTCAACGAGCGAACGTGGCGATGTTTTTGCGAACTTCGCTGTCCAAGCCGGTCTCAAGAAAGATGAATTTACTTCGAAACTTGACAGTGAATCGGCTCGCATCAATAAAAAGATCAACTTCGATATTGCCCTGGGACGTAAGCTCAATGTGACTGGCACCCCGACTTTTTATCTGAATGGCAAAAAATTAGAGAACGACAAGTACAACACCGAGGAAGCGCTTGACGCGACAATTCGTGACGCTCTTAACCAAGCAGGCGTAGAACTTCCTGCCGCTCCAAAAACACAAGAATAACAATCTACCTTGCCGACTCCTCTAGGCGGCGAGTATAGTGGCGGTAGTATGGTTAGCCAAATTAGTGAGAAAGTACAATTCTTCTTTAGCGATTACCCTGTTGTTCATTACGGCAAAGGAGAACTACTTATTCGTCCCGGTGATGAGCTTGAAACCATTTTTCTTCTCGTAAGCGGCCATGTTATCGAATACGATATTTCCTCTGCAGGTAATGAAGTGGTCGTAAACACCTTCAAGCCGGGCGCATACTTTCCTATGTCGCTGGCAATCAATCACAATCATAACGACTACTTCTTCGAAACAGCGAGTTCCGTAACCATGCGAGTTGCACCCGCTCAAGACGTAGTCGAATTTATTAGGTTGCATCCTGATGTCTGCTTTGACTTGCTCAGTCGGGTATATTACGGAACCGACGGGCTCATGCGGCGCATGGCTCACCTTATGGGCGGCAAAGCCAAAAGTCGCTTGGTGTTTGAATTGCTTAATGCCTCCGCACGGTTTGGTCAAAAAAATGAAAGCGGCGGCTCACTGATTCCACTCACCGAAAAAGATATCGCTAAACGCTCTGGTCTTTCTCGTGAAACAGTGAACCGCGCTATGAGCGTGCTTAAGCAAGATGGTCTCGTTGAAGTACGAACTGGATCAATCTTTATCCCCGACACATCTCGACTCGAGGCTACAATCGGTAATCAACTCTGATTACTTTTTTTGCTGACTACTCCCTTACGTTTCACATACACCGGCCACGCACGCCAATTCTTTAGCCCCCGTAGTCTGGTCTTGTTGTTCGTACACTACGAGCTTCGAAAAATCTAAACTACCCAAGGCTGCAGCTCGTTTTTCATACTCATCTTCAGTTATTTCTTCATACGGTGCTAGCTGATAAACATGATCGTTGCGCGGCAAAAATGAAAGACCACCAACAATTTCCCAATTATCGTATACAAAATTTGCAACGCTCAGCCATTCATCATCCCCTACGTATATCGTTACCGACGGATTGTGTTCAGTAAAGTGAATCTTCAGTCGTTTCCACTCTTCGAGCATCGTCAGGGCAGACACGTCTTCTGCAACAATCGCTCCATCAGGTGCTTTAATCGGAAATTCAAGAACCATCGTGGTAGCCGTCGCCGTTGAATAGCCTACTTCAGGGAACATGGGCACTCCCTGATCCTTTGCTAATTGCAGCAATGGGTCGTTAACACTAATTCGAACACGCCGAATGTAATACTTGGCATACCATGGGTGCATACCCGAGCCAACGCCAAGCAACTGACCCGAGTTTCCGTGTGGCTTCACACACGTAATCGCCGTTGATTCGTTCACCCCAAGCTTTGCAGCGTAAACTTTATTAGCCTTAACTGCTTCTTCACGAAGTGAATCAAGATTTGCATCATTGCGAACAATTTCATTGTCGTAGTAGCCTGTAATAGAAACGCCGAGCAGCTGTTCCTCTTCACAATTGTCACGCCATCTTTTGTCCAGGTATCCAAAGTCAAGCAGTGTCGCCTGATACGTACCAACCAATGCAGCCAGGCGCATTTTCCGCTGCAGGTTCTTCATGTCATCATCAGGGCGGACAACAATCGACGTCAGGTTACAGAATTGCTTCGGGCGAAGATAAATTTCACCGCAGGGGTTGACACCTACCTGAGAGACGTCCTTAATAGCCTGCCAGCGCCGCGTCGGCACTTGAGATTCAAGTCCACCCCGATTAAAGATACCTCGCTCGCCCGTACCCGACGTGACAAGTGCCGTCCACTCTTCTAAAAACTCAGCCGCCGTAGGTTTTGCTTCGTACACGGCCGAGTTGTTTGCCATTGAACGCTGACCTTCGGTTTGCCAAAACGCACCTTTTTTCGAATCTCGCATTGCCAGATCATCGAGCGCCGACAGCGAGATTAGTGCCGAACGACGTACGCCACCGGCTACGACAATGAGCCCAATCTGACAAATTATGTCATGAAGGTCTAGCGTATTTAGTCGACGACCTTGACGTGAAAGCATTTTATTTCGCGTAAAATTCATAAGATCTCGTAGCGGAGCCGGTCCCGACGAACGACCACCCATTGTTATCAACCGAGCTCCTGCCGGACGCAGCTGACTGTAGTCGATTTCTACATCGTAACCACTGGCCCATGTATCGCAAGCGCTGGCGTATGCCTCACACCAGCCTTCTTTGCTGTCTTGTACAACAATAGCCGGCTTTGTTTTGCCTGTTTGTTTTTTAATCTGAGGAAATTGCTCAACGTTTTCGGGCTCGACGGCAAATCCGCACCCCGCACCACACATCGATACATACATTATTTCTGATAAATCGCGCCAATTTGTTGGTGCTATGTACGCGCAGTTATACGCGCAGACATTGGTCGCCCTGCAAGCCTCGCCCGCCGACCACAAAAGCCGCATCGACGGACAAATATCACGAACCAGAATTGCCTGTCGGACTTCATCGTACTCAGCCTTTGTTAGTTTTTTCCCAAGCCGCTCTCGCATGTATTCCATAAAACGATCGATTGCTTCTACCCATGTTTCACGTCGGCCGAGATCTTCGCGCCATCGGGCGTAGAACTGGTAAAAAATAAATTCTTGGTACGAAGAGGTAAAGTATTGTCCACTCTCAGCAACGGCTCGTCTCACACTCTCTGGCACCTCTCGCTCCATTTGGCGCTGTCGCATATGTTCGTCTCGGTATAAGATAAATGCCTTTGCCGTCGTCATAAAGCCAGCACGCATGAGTTGTCGCTCAACCTCATCCTGGATCGCTTCGACATCGGGAAGATACGAATCATGCTTAGCAGCAAACGATGCCAGCTTACGTACGACAGCTGACGCAATTGCTCCCGACTCTTCAAAAGAACCTTCACCTGTTTCTTCGAGTGCTTTTCGAATAGCTTGAACAATCTTATCTAATTCAAATTCGACCAAGCGACCATCGCGTTTACGCACCATTTCGATACTCGCTTGCTTTTGACTTGTCGGTGTTTTCATACGCCCGTATCCCTCCTCTTTCGGGCTGGATTCAACCCTCGTTTTATTATCGACAGTTGTGTCATTGTAGACGTCCATGACACTAGACACGTGTGACTTCAGTCACTCTTGAACTTTTTACATCAAACAAAAATCATCCCGGTGCCTTGGGATGATTTTCTTGTTGGGATGTAGACAGCGTATGTGCCGTCTACGAGTCGAGCTTATTGCTCAATGTACTTTTGCCATTCGGCAGGCACCACATCCACTGCGATCCGTTTGCTGCGACTTGGCGCAAACTCGATTGCGATTGGCATGTAGTTTATGCTCCGTGTCCGCTCTTATAGGGCGGACGATTCTTTGCGAGCGTTCGACCTTTAAATTATTATTTTCGTGTTTTGGCCGCAAAGAACACAACGATGATAGTAACAAAAAAATCGCTTTCAGTCAATTCCTATGGGGTGAACACGCTTATGACTACCTCTGTTAACTACTGGTATTTGCTCAAAAAATTCGAAGTTTTTTCGCAATCGCATACACCAGCAAAATTGCCGTCATACTGGCGCCGACAACCATCGCATATGCCCATGGCGAATCGCCGTATGGCAGTGCCACATTCATGCCGTACATTCCATAAAATACATTCGGTAACGTTATAAGTACCGTAAATACCGTTAATGTTTTCATGCGCTGGTTTAATGTATTATTCGCAATCGTTCCATACGCGTTCCGAATACTTTCAACGCTACCTAAATGACTGTCTATCGACACAAGTAGCTGCTGAATATGCAGCGCAATGTCGTCGAGTGCCTCTAAGCTATCTTCGCCAAGGGTTTCTCGCTTATTTTCGTGTAGTCTCTTTGCCATGACTAGTGTACTGTCTAAATTCATTCGGCAGTGATTCAGGTTAGCCTCAACCGTTACAAAATGGATAAAATCTCGGTTGGTAATATCGTGAGTTTTTAAACGGTTTGCCGTGTCGGTAATGGAACGATTAGTATGCGAAATCATGTCTTCGAATGTCGACACGATTGCCGCCATCACTCCAAGCAGCAGTGTTTCGGTATGATCAGTTGTAATGGGCAAAGTCGACAAGGCGAGTGATTCAGGCGCAACGCTGTCGCCGGTGCTTAACGTCATAAACATCTTGTCGCCAAGTACGCACAACAATGGCAATGTGCGAACGTGTCCCGCCTTCGAAATTTTAGGCAATCGCACAAATACGTACGACGTTCCGTTCGAGTATTCGACACGCGGCAACTCATTTCGGTCACGCACGTCCCGAACAATATTACGATCAAGTGCATATCGTTCAATGAGACTATCAATCTCGATATCACTGACATTCGAGCCATCAATCCATACGCCTACTTCTGGAAGTGGCTTACTAATCCGTTCAAATTCCTCACCCGGTGAGCGCTTTGCATAGTACGCTAACATTTGCTGACAGTATAGCGCCTTCGGTAGTGAAACACTAGCGTTTTACATTTCTCCCGGTGTAGCGTCGGCAGTTGCTTTTGCGAGCTCCCGCTCTTTCAGCATGAACACAAAGACGGCGGCGAGAGCCATTGTAACCGTAGAGGCAAGGAAGATATCGCGAATGGAATCGCTAAAAGCGTGTGTCACTTTTTCTGAATATTCGACTTGTTTATCGGTAAATGACTTCACCGCTTGCTGCTTCGCAGAAGCCGGCAACTCAGAATTACTAATCCCCTGTTCAAAGCCGTCACGTAACTTCTGCTTAACATCAGCTGAATTGAGCGTTAGCCATGTATTTGAATCGTTAAGGTCCCCTATTTGCTGCGCGGCTGGACTCTGCCGAATAGCAGAAAGATAGTCGTCATTTTGTATACCGGCTAAGTTCGTCGATATCCCAGAAGTTAGCAGTGCACCAAACACAGCAATACCGACTGTTGACCCAAGCCCCCTAAACAGCTGGACGGAACTGGTTGCAACTCCCAATTCACGTTGGGTAAATTCGCTCTGAACGGCAATATTCAATACCGGCATAACTAATCCGAGACCAAATCCGACACCCAGCATCATGAGGGCTTCATGCCAGTAAGGAGTTTCTGGGCTCAGCGTCGTTAGCAGTCCAATCATAACCGCCGCAATAACAATACCAACCTGCATAAAAATTTTGTATTTTCCAAATCGGGAGATAACTTGCCCCGACCCAATACTTGCCGTCATCATACCGGCCATCATTGGCAGTAGCATTAACCCGCTCTCTGTCGGCGAAGCACCATACACCTGCTGGTTAAATTGCGTCAGGTATAAAATTGCTCCCATAAAACCGACACCAAATAATATAGATATTCCAACAATCTTTAAGAAATTTGCATTTTTAAAATATGCGATTGGTAGCATTGGTTGCGGCGCTCGACGCTCCACATAAACCAATAATCCAACTGCCACCGCAATTATTGCAGCCATAACGAATCGCAGTGTTACAAGCGATATTCCCGCCCAATCCATCAGTCCGGCAAATGTCACCTCAGTGTTGTCAACAGCTAGCACCAAAGTAGCCAGTGCCAGCGCCAGTAAACCAGCTCCGGCAAAGTCAATTTTGGGACGGCTTTCGTGCTTTAAGCTTGGGCAGTAAATTGCTATCAAAAAGAATGCAACAATGGCGATTGGAACATTTATAAAGAATGTCCAGCGCCAATCGGTTGTTAGAGTAAACAATTGGTGCCCATCCGTTAACCACCCCCCTAATAGTGGACCAATAACAGACGCGATTCCAAACACTGCCCCAAATAAACCTTGCCATCGACCACGTTCACGAGCCGCGAATAAATCTCCAATAATAGTAAAAGCATTTGCCGTTATTATTCCTCCGCCAATTCCTTGGAATGCACGAGCCCAAATCAGCTGATCAATCGTACCCGCCATTCCGCTAAACAATGAGCCCAGAGCAAAAACTGCAACACCAATTAGCAGCATACTGCGACGCCCAAACAAGTCAGACAGTTTACCAGCGATTGGGGTTGTCACTGTCGTGGTTAGCAGGTACGCCGTAACGATCCAGCTTAAGCTACTAAACGAATTAAAATCTTCAACAATTTTGCCGAGTGCCGTCGATACAATTGTTTGGTCCAGCGCCACCAAAAACAGACTGGCCATAACCGAAAACATGATTACTAACTTCCCCTTTAGGGATAAATGATGATGCATACTGTGTTTAGCCTTTCTTTTTTGCTTGGTCGATTATGTGATTCGCGGCGTCGACGCCCTGCGTCAGCTGTTCTATAAGCTCTCGTAGCTGCTCTTCTTTAAGGCAAAATAATACGCGCTTCGAAACAGACCCTGCAATATAAAGCTTGTCTCCGCTAGAAATCCCGAGTTCTTCTCGAGCTTCGGCAGGAATAACAATTTGCCCTTTTGTGCCAACTGTTGCCGTCCCGTACAGTTTTTTGTCATGTAATGAATGACCCATGAATCTAGTCTAAATAAGTATGAAAAGTATGTCAAGTCGGTCG